>JAHJFH010000297.1 GCA_018824925.1 Thermoplasmatota archaeon | reverse complement strand
GACCATTTCCAAACAATATCTCCGGTGGTTTGCCCTGTTGGTTTTACTTCAATAATATATTCACTCATGAGTGTGTCGCCCATGAGATTAGTAGGATTCCTACCAGCAGCAATAGCCTCTGAGCGGGTTTTATACTCCCAGACAATCATTAATACATTACCATTGGGTAATGGCTCAATGTCATGATGACTCAGATAATCAGATCCATAATGGCTAAAATCCCAACTGATGGATCCATCAGCCTCAATAATCTGTACACCCCCGCCAGCTCCGCCTGGTGCAGGAGGCGTGGTAACTCGACGTGTCGCATATAGTATAGAATAACCTTCTAAGAGGTAGGCAACTTGCCCTGGTTTATAGCTACTCGTCCATGTATGTTTAACAGATCCTTGTTTATCTATGAGATATGTTGATGTATCTTGAAGAGGGCTAAAAAGAATCAAACCATTAGATGGTGCTGGTGTAGGAAGCATAATGTTGTCATCTGTTTTTGATATAACAAGTGGTGCAATCAGACTCCCCATTAATAGTAGTATGATAATTATATTAATCAGGTTTCGTATGAGACTTCTGTTCATTGTATCCAAATATCAAAAAATTATTTTCCCGTTATTATATAGGAATACTCCTATTAATAAAACTATTGTTTCATAAATAAATAAAAAAATCTGTATTATACGCAGCCAAAAAATGACATTTAGTTCATAAATGGGACAATTACTAAGAAACCATAAACATTTATAGAGATAAGTATCTAAAGAATATATATGATAGCAATAACCGAGTATACAGTAATAAAAAAAAATTCAGGAAATCGAAATACGCCATTACCCCAGTTTAATTCTTGCAGTAGTTACCGACCATACCGACAATACTGCATTTAATCTCCTTTTTCAATATCTCTCTGGAAGCAATCGTACTCAACAAAAAATACCCATGACTGCACCAGTAATTACCCAAGAAAAAATCCGAATGGTGGCACCTGTTATTAGCCATAGCGACTATATGGCTTTTGTGCTGCCAACTAATTATTCACAGGAAACAGTTCCTATTCCTATAAATCCAGAGGTAAAAATTGAAACAATTGCCCCTCGCTATCTAGCAGTATTACGATTCAAAGGAACAGCAAAACCACACCAAATCACAGAAAAAATCCAACAATTGCATAACATCCTTAACGCCAATGATATACCACAAAAAAATAGCCCTTTTTTAATGTGATATAATGGCCCATTTACCCCTGGATTTCTACGAAGAAATGAAGTAGCTAACACTAAGAAAATTATAACTTCAAACCTTTGAATAACTCATTACGTTAACATCCGAACTGACAATAACATATGTTGGAATCACTCTCGCTTTTTGATTTAATTTTATGACTAATGATATTACTAATACAATAATAAAAAATGGAGGTTATCCATCAATAATTGGACAATAAGGAACACATCGCATTAGCACGATCTAGTATAATGTTAAATCCTTCCAAACATCTGTAAAACCATCAAATAAATCATACGGTCGATATTTCACCAACCATCTCACCAATTCCTCAGATTCCTTTACCTGATATAACCGCTGAGTTCCCTGCGATTCAATTACTAGAATCTTATGTTTAACCAAGCGATTCAAATGATACGATAAGGTTGCTGGCCCAACTTGAACTAGATCTAATATTTCTTTATGATGTGCCCCACCCATCTTTAATAAATATAATACAATGATTAACACTGTTTTTTGTCGGAGGATCGAAAAATTCTGTGTATGAACAGGAATTGAATCACTGCTAATAAAATACCGTTTATACCCTGTATTTTTATCTGATCGAACAATGTGATGTTTTTCAAGATAGCGAAGATGATATTCAACCAAGGATACCCGCATACCAAGGAGTGTTGCAACTTTACTTAAGTGGATCCCCGGATTTTTCTGCACACTATCATAGATCTTTCGTCGGGTTTCCAGTTCAAGAATGTCATCCATATCTATCCAACTATTGTCTCAGAACAGCGATGAATAATAACACCAGCATAATTAGATCAAAAAAAGCATATAGCGTAATAGAATGCAGCATCTCAATTTCAGGGTAAAATAACCCTAGGCTTAATAGAATACCTCGAATAAAAAAAATGGAAAAAACACCCGATACAAATAAGATTTTTTTATTATGCGATTTTTTATAACTACGGATAGAGATAATCCATAAACCACAAGAAAAAACAGTTAAAAAACCAAAAAGTATTGAACTCTCAATAATAGCTTGTTCCATGATAGAATCACCATTTCTGCTTTATAAATTAAGGAACATGTTGTTGCTTCCTTATAAATATGTTTTATATTTGACGACGTCTCAAGAAAATGATACCAAAGAATAATACTGCTGCGATACAGATGGATATGATATAGCTAAGGGCTATTGTGATGTTCGATATTATTTCGGATAGGGGTGTGGATGCAAACAGGTCTGGGTAGATTGATTGACTGATTACTCCAATTTTTGGGTCATGAATTATTTCCGTGCCATGGGGATAGGTGAAACTGAGGTATTGTATCTTTTCCACTGTGCCATTATGGGTATGTTCCTCATCAAGGACTGTTGCCGTAAGCGGTTTACTGATACCATCGACCACAACTTGGTTGAGCCATGAAAGAAATCCAGAATAGTGTTTTGAATTGATTGATAAGGCTGTTTCATTTTGGGCATAACCCTGTTGTTCATCATAGCTTTCTGGTATCAAGGAACGATTATGTTCAGTCATTAATTCAAGAACAAGAGTAAGCTTGGAGGTGTTATTTATATACGGGTAGTTTTGTATGGTAAAATCAAGTTTCATTTCAGAGGGGGTAAGGGTTTGATTATTATACATGCTTAAGGTATCTGCCATGAAGAGATCGAGCGTAAACACCCCATCGAGTGTCTGGATGTTCATTTGTAGAAGATCTTCCCCATTAGCTGTGGTAATGTTATCATAGGTAATGTTGGCAAATTGTATACTTTTAAATAAATAGGTACTGTGAATTTCATCACTTAGATCATAGCGATTATTATGATTTTTATCGGTAAATTCTAGGATGTTTTTTAACGCGATTTTAAAGGTAAGTTGGATGTCAGAAATAGTTCCTGAGGGCATGTAGTAGACGGTTAGTGTTGGTTCGGGGTCGGTGGTGAAGTCAATTTCGATAGATTCTATGGAGTTATTGCATTGCCAGTATGATCGTATGCGTGCCTGTGTGTTGTTACCCGTGCAATTCATTCTTCTATATTGATATCGTTTTTGTTGGCCATCATGGCTAGTTTGGTTTTGATGTTGCTGTTGTCCTTGTGGGCCAGAGTGGTTTCCTTGGTACTGGTTTCCACTATGGTTTTGACTGCCTGGTCCTTGGGATCCTTGTTGGGAATTTGCAGTGCCTTCGTTTCCGTTTTCCGGATTAGGACCTTGATGCTTTTGGTTTCCTTCCGTGGCAAGGACCGGCATCATTGTTGCACTGAGCATAATGATTGTTAAAACGATGATGAGGAGGGAGTGAAATGATTTTTTTATTGGGTTCATAGTGATACACCACTATATCATTTTAT
>JAHJFH010000296.1 GCA_018824925.1 Thermoplasmatota archaeon | reverse complement strand
CAATAAACGTGCCTATTTTCGATATACATTAGTTATTGTATTAGTTACAAGTATCTTTCTTTTGTTATCATCAACTGTTTATGCAGCATCAACACTTGAATCAAAAAAAACTGAACAACTTATTATTTTATTAAATCAACAAATATCCATTCAAATAACTACATCACCTTCAAATAAAACAACCACTACGAATGAAACATCACAAATAAGTATTCAATATCAATTAAATAATATCACTGTCACACCACCACCGCATGGGATTATTTCAACTATTTCTGATGACGATATCTGGATTGAAATAGATGATGCAACAGAAATCATCAACTATACTACTACTCTCAATCTTTTTACATCATTGAATTATCAAACTAACGTTGAACACATTGAAACATATACCCTCAAATTATTCAACACACCTACCGTTATAGAACCATACAACGCGCCAATCACCATCAAATCATACGAAATATATTGGACAGCAACTGACATTACCACTGGAACAGGATCACTTCCATGTGAAATAAATCATACCTATACTACACAGGGAACATACCCTGTTGCGATAACTCTTATCGACGACAATGATATCAGCTACACCTATCAATTCAACCATACTTTTTCCCTTACAACCGATCAATATCTTACTCTTTGGGCCGATGAAAATAAAGAAACAATTGCTACAGGATCTGCGGGAACCCTCGGAGGTCTCGCTCTTCTCGGACTAATCCTAACCGAAACCGGGAAATACAAACTAGTATCCCTCCTTCTCATAGCAATACCCATGTATCAGCGCATACATACTGATGATGTCCTGGATCTTTTTGTCCGCGGTGAAATCTACGGTTATATCAAAGGCAACCCGGGTGTCCACTACAATCACATCATGCGCGAACTCAAAATACAAAATGGAACACTCTCCTATCATCTCCATATGCTTGAAAAAACAGGGATGATAAAATCACGAAAAGAAGGTATACGCTATCGAGCCTTCTATACAACAGAAATGAAATTCCCTGAACACGAACGTCATCGTTTAAGCGAACTACAGATCAAAATGCTTCAAACCATCAAAGAACAACGAGGGATAAATCAAAAAGACCTTGCAAAACAACTCAATGAAAAACATCAAACCATCAATTATAACATAAAAATTCTAAATCAAGCAGGGATTATTGATATAATAAAACATGGGCGACAAACACATCTCTACATCATAAAACATATGCCACAAAGTACCAACCAACACTCGCGGTAACATCATTATCTCAATCTCAATCCAAATAGTTTAAATAATACGCAAAAACACCTTCCAAAATTCCATTATATACACATTACAATGTATGCACCTAGTCCATGGCGGGGTCAACGATAACAGCGTTGTTATTCGTTTTATTTTCTCCTCCCTTTTTATTCCCCCCCATCGGACTTCCCCCTTATTATGATCATACCCTAGTAATCTTATAAATCCTCACATAAAATAAAATATATTAAATATTAAGATAAAAAACATACCTTATTTAATCACTACCCGAAACTCCGATACAGCAAAAAGAAACATTCAAACAATATGCAAAAAGTTACACCAGAAATCAGTTATAATATGCAAAAACCCTCTCCATAAGTCGTTTATAAACTTTATACAATAACTATCAACGAACATAAAAAAAAATGTTGAAAAGGAGTAAACACATATGACAATCATACAAACATATAATATGAAAAAAAGGCTAAACACGATCTTTATGACCCTCATATTACTAGGGACATTGCTCATAAACATTTCACCAAATATTAAAGCCGTATCAGAAGAAATCATGGTCTCACAAACCCATGACCTAATTTGCGGTCAAACCATATGGGTCAATGGATCAAATTTAGTGGAAAACCAACGATATTACATCTACATTGAAAATAGCCTCGGTGGATGGGACTTCATTGATAGTGAACGAGCTGATTCACAAGGAGACATTACTACTACTATACACATACCATATAGAAACCCTTTAGGTACTTATGATGTCGCAATCTCCGAATCTGAAATTGCCTCAGATCCGAAACTTGACCAAACAACCCTACATATCAATAATACATTCTGGATACGATATAAAGTCGGTGGGGTCTTTATTGATCATCTCATCTATAATAAATCCTACCAGGACTCAACAGTATTTACTATCTATATTTATAATTGGACTGGTTCAAAATATGATCAATTAAAAAAAGATGTAACTATAACACTAAAAAAACCAGATGGTGCCCTCTTGTATACAAAAAAAACAAAAACTGGTACCTGGGATCTTGATTTAACGTTCAATTATAAAGATGGGACAAATCTTGAAACCAACTACCTTATCGACGTTGTTTTAGACGCGGATACTAACCAATACTCATATGTAAAATTACTGATAAAATTAGATGTCACTGCAACGATCCCAACTACTATCACCTGGGGTGATACCATAACACTCTCAGGATATGTTCGAGATGGTAAGGGACATGGTATAAAAGATTACCCCGTAAAACTCTATTCCCCCACCTCGTCAGGGTATCAAGAAATCGATTCCGCAGTCACCTTTTCAAGTGGCCGATATTCACTAAGCGCCCCAACAGATGAGGGAAGCGCTGGAACCTGGTATATCGGCACTGAACTCAGTGGAACCTACCGTATAGATGAAACAAATAAGCTTACTATTCCCAACTTTATCAGCTACCAGCCACTCCTTATTCAATCTGATAACACGGCATCCATTAAATTAGTAAGTCCTGACGTCCTTATTGCTGGATTTACCCAAACAATTAATATCTCAGTTAAGTGGAATAAAAATGCTTTATCTGATGCATGGATATATGTAACCGGCATCTCCGCTAAATATAAAGGTACTAATTATTCTAACGATGATCTTATCGCTGTTGGAGATGGAACCGCTGATTATGTGAAAAGCTCTTTAGCATATTATGAATTTGATATAATGTTTCTAAAATCAGGAACAGCTAGAATACTTCTAACACATCCATTTAATAACGATCTTTATGATGAACATAATGATCTATTATCAAATGTTACTGGTTTTTTTACACTTACCGTCGTTTCAGCAAATAAAATGTCTCTTATTGTGGAAAATATGCCACAGAGTGTAAAAGTTACTGAATCTGGAAATTGCTGGCGGAATACATCAACCGCAATCATTGTGAAACTCTATGGCGGAGATGAGGGAACCACATTAAATGGAGATATACAAATCACAGGGTGCGGATTAAATATTGAGCTTGATGAAAAAGATAGTATCGAACAGGGTTATTGGATCTCAACCGGTATCTATCATATCCCGATTTCACCAAAATATGCTGGAGCCTTAACCATTGCTGCAACCAACACTAGTAAAAATCTTACGATAAAAAAAGACTACATCATAACAGGATTAACCGGAACTATCAGCACCTCCATAGCAGATGACCAAGAAATAACTGTTCAAACCACAGAAGATATTATTATCAGCATCACCAACGGTGCCTATGCTGAGGTACATCTCAGTTATTATGATGAAAAATGGACGCAAATTCGTTGTCTCGACCAAACAATCGGTGATGCAACCGCAAAAAATGGATTAAATGGCGTCTTTGAATTTACTGTTGATAAAGAGGATATCGAAGAAGGTATAGGTTTCATTGTCGTTGCAGCAAAATCTGGTGGAACCCTCTACCTATATGACGTTATAGAGGTTGTTCCTGCACATGATCTTCGTATTGAACTTCTAAAACCAACAACAGTATCACATATATTAACCGTTGGAATGCCTCAAGATATTCAAATAAAAGTATTTAATCAACAAAGCACACTAATTACTGATATCGATCAAGTAAAAATCGAAATAATCAACACTGATGGCGATGTCTTACAGACGAATTTAGGAAAAGAAAAAGCTGGGAATATCTGGTTTATTGATAACTTCATCCCCCATTTCCCAGGAACTATCGTATTTACTGCAAAAAATAATTCCGGAGAAAATGAACACGATGGTTCATTAAATTTAACTGCAGATCGTGCACAAATCACATTTTCACCAACTGAAGTAACCGCAGCACTTGATCTACGAAACATAGAAATCATTTGCACAGCAGTCGATACTTCGGGAACAACGATACCAAAAGGTACACGATTATATCTTAACCGTGAACAAGCAACAGATACCACAACATCTCCCGCTGTAAACAACTATATCATTTTAGGAGAAAATGGTGAAGGAGTATTCACCATCTCTAAAGTTGGTGATATGAAAGGATCGATAAACTTCACTTTTCAAGGACCGTATGACACCAATTACCAGGGAAATACTACCGATGGTTCTGTACTTATCAGCTATCCACATTTCACTGTATCTGCTACAAAGATTTATATTGGAAAATCAAACACCATTACAATTACAGCAACTGATAGCAATAATAATCCAATACAAGGAATCAACTTAACCCTCCTATCATCAAACAAAGGAACTCTGGCCACTCAACCAGACCCGGTTACTACAGATAACGATGGTATCGCAATATTAAGTGTACAGCCATTAGCAAGCGGTACATTAAATGTTACGATCGCTCGAAACATTCGATATATCAATGGACAATTAACCTGGGATAATGCAGTGATAACTGATACAGTTATTCAAGCCACCTGGGAAAAACAATTAGAGATACAGGTATCTAAAAACCCGGTATTTGAAGCAGAAACATTCATGGTAAATATTGTTTCAAATGGGAAACCTGTTCCAGATGCAAGTGTAAAATTTGCCGGGGTTACAAAATTAACAAATACCCTGGGAAATGCAAGCTTTACAGCCCCCAATCCCACGGTTGAAACGGTAAGTTATACAATAATTGCTGAGAAAGAAGGATACGGCCCAGCTTCTATACATGTAACTGTCATTAAACAATATTCAATTGCCATTCTTGGACCATCAGAGAATCCGCCAGCAGGATCAGTTTTTACTATCACTGTTCTTGCGAAAGGACAAGCCTTAGCTGGTGCAACAGTTACTCTTGAAGATCAGGTTCTACTCTCTGACGAAAATGGTAAAGTAAGTCTTCGAGCTCCTTCAAAAAAGGGTAACTATTCGATTCATGCAACATTTGAGGGTATGCTTGGTGCTACCTACACACTTGTAATAACTAATGATTCAATTCCTGGGTTTGAACTATTACTCTTGATAGTAGCCTGTATCGTCGTAGTAGCAATAGTATTATTCTATCGAAAAAAAGGGAAATAATTCTCATTTTTTT
>JAHJFH010000295.1 GCA_018824925.1 Thermoplasmatota archaeon | reverse complement strand
TCTGAAAAAGCTACATAAACTCAAAAACAATGATGAAAAGTATGGGAAGGATCGCTACGGAAACATACTCCCCTTCAAAACAGGTATAATGCCCATCTACCTATCTTTCCATTCCCATTATCCCTTATCATATTAATTCATGATAGAAAATTCACAAAATTCACCAGTGAATGCAGAAAATGCTACTAAAACCTTCTTTACGGAAGCATGTGGTGGTCCCTGATGGCACCATGAAATCATTTTATCAATTATTTCCTCATCACCTTCAAAAACAGCCTCTACATTACCGTTTTTAAGGTTACGTACCCACCCTTTTAATCCTAACATTTGCGCTTGATTTTTAGTGGATGCGCGATACCATACACCTTGAACACGTCCAGATATAACAACATGGGCTTGTTTTTTCATACTATACACACATATTCAGATCTATGGTCGAAAACGAAGTAATGTCCGTGGAAATGGAATGGTATCTTTGATATTATCCGTCCCGCAAATCCATGCAACGACCCGTTCAACTCCGAGACCGTACCCCGAATGGGGTACCGATCCATATCGACGGAGATCAAAATACCATTGATAATTGTCAATAGATTCACCCATATCCTGTAATCGTTTGGTCATTTCCGCTATATCTGTACTTCGTTGTGATCCCCCAATAATTTCACCATAGTTACCCGGTGCAATCATATCAAAACATAGCGCTGTGTCTGGATGTACTGGATCTCGTGGTTTATAAAACGCCATGATATCCACAGGATAATTCGTTACAACTAGGGGGGATTCAAAATGGTTCATGAGGGTACTTTCCTCAAGAGTACGGAGGTCTTTACCCCATTCAACCACAAGGTTTTCTTTGTCTTTAAGTATTTCTAATGCTTCAGTATAGGTAATGACGGGATAATCAGCTTTTGATATTCTTGTGAGTTTCTCAACATCCTGATTCAGGTAGATCAATTCTTTTGTATTACATGTGAGTACCTGGGTGAGGATAAATCGAATTTCATCTTTGGCGATTGCAATGATATCCTCAAGATCCATCCAGGCAGCCTCCATTTCTGCCATCCAGAACTCTGAGAGATGCCGTGATGTTTTTGAGCGTTCTGCTCGAAATGTTGGACCCATATTGTATATTTTCTCAAGGGAAAAAATACCAGCTTCTGCGTAGAGCTGCCATGATTGTGAGAGATAGGTTTTATCTTGGTAATATTTTACCTCGAAAAGTGTTGATCCTCCTTCACATTGGTTTGGTTGCAATATCGGTGCATCAAATTCATAAAATCCTTGTTGACGGAAAAAGTCATGAATTGCGCCAACAACGGTTGATCGTATTTTCATGATCGCAGTAAGTTTTTGTGATCGAAGCCAGAGATGTCGTTGATCAAGGAGGTATTCAGGGCTTTGATCTTTTGTGATCGGAAAGGGATCAGCAAAAGTAATAATTTGGTTTTCGGTGGCTAGTAATTCATAGCCACCAGGGGCACGAGTATCTTGTTTGATGGTTCCTGTGATTGTCAATGAGGATTCAATTAAAGCTTTTTTTGCATCGTTGAAGGCGTGTTCACCGACATTATTTATTTTAATTGTTACCTGGAGAGTTCCTGTGGCATCTCGTATAGTCATAAAGACAATATTGCCGCTGCTTCTGGTGCGATAAATCCAACCACGTATATTGACAGATTTCTCAGTAAATTTTCCCGTAAATATTTCTTCTATAGGTGTCCATGTTTTTTTGGTCATACTCAGTTCACCTAGGGATATGCTCATGTAATATATTGCTTACGGTACTAAATAGTATATGAAAAAAAAGAAAGGGTGTGTTGTTTTTAGTAGTATGCGAGTGGATTTGGTTAGTTCAGTAGTTTAGTGTAGATTAAATATTGTGTTGCCTCTATAATTTTTTCTTGTGTAGCGATTTGTATTAGTATAGTGATTGGGCCAAGGGCGATGAATAGGGGTACTTTGATTTGATAGATTTCGCCAATGGGTATTTCTGGTATTATTGTGGTTATGTGTTTATTGAGTAGGTTAAATATTCCACCGGTGAGGTTTATTGTATATTCTAGTGATTGGATGGGTATGCGTCCAGTGTTGGTAATATTAAAGGTTAATCCGAATCCTCCGGTTATTTCGATGGTGAATGCGATAACCGGTGTGGTTCCAAGGGCTTTGATGCAAAAGTTAGCGGTGTCATCGAAATCATAAAGATCGTGCCAAGTACCTGCTTCTTTGTAGTAGCTTTCACCAGGGTTTGATGCGGATTCAACGATTACACGGCTTTTATGACCGAGGAGAACAGGGACTTCTGAGGTGCGGTCATAGGGATGGCCACCATCTGAGAGCATGAGATAGACATAAAAGTCATTTCCTTCAGGTATTGAAAGGACTTCGGGGAGGTTAACAGTATAAAAACCATGGTGTGTATATGTACCGGAGGTTGTGGTTAACAAATCAGTGAGTTCACCATCTATGAAGGTATCATAGACTTGTATGGTATAGTCGACGTTATCGACAGCGGTGAAAAAGCTGATGGCTGAGATGTTATCGTTGTCGGTTGCGGTGAAGGCATTGAATGCTTCTGTGCAGTTTGGTTTGGTATCTCGCCAGCCATGGTAATCATGATAGTAGGTTGAGTTGTAGGGCTGGTAGGTGACGTCTTGGAAGGATATTGCGCCCATTTCTGGGTGTCTGCAGGAGACTTTATCGTAATAGGATATCCAGAAATAGCCGTCGTACCCCCATCCTGATCCCCAGCTGTTTTTACAGAGCCAGGCGCCGGGTTGTGGTGCTTGGGTGATGAGATTGTCATCCCAGCCGATTATGGCGATTGCATGGTTAGGGTCTGTGGTATCATCTGGAGGTTGGTAATGGATATAATTTTCTATGAAAGCGTTGTCGTAGCACATTGCGGTTCCGACGACGCCATAGTTCATTATCGCGTATTTTATGGTGTCGATGTTGTTTAGTTCATTGTCTATGGTGTACCATTCGATTTGACGGGGGTAGTAGTAATGAAATGATGGATCGGAGCGTGGTGGGGGTGTTTGGTAGGATTGTCCATCGATATCTCGGACCGCTCCTTCATTTCGTGTGAGATAGGCTGAGGTGACGAGATAGTCTCCACCCATATGTACGGTTAAGCCACCGCCGGTGGGTGGGTCGGTATCATCATTATTGTGTTGGTTGAAACCATTCCACCAGTCGAGATGATATTCAGCAAGATTAGGTTCACCGGTTTCACCAGCGGCTAGCCAGTTTCCGGTCATTAAGAGATTTCCTTCCATCGCAGCCATAGCGCCATGGGTCCAACAGGTTCCGCCTTGTTGGCTTTTGACAGAGGTGACATAATTGGTTCCATTGACATCTCTAAGATCATATGTTGGTGGGAAGAGTGGATTGTTGAGTATCGTTATATTTTCATGGTTGTAGGCTGTGGTTAGTGGTATGATTCCAATGAGACTAATACATATCAAAAATGTTAAATATTTTTTCATCTGGTTTTGTTCCCCCTTAAAAAATATGTCTTCGTGGTTTATTTATATAGAGTTTATTGTTTATTAATGTAATCCTTCAGTTCTGTAGTGTAAGAGGGAGGAAAGGGGGTCTAGAAAGGGAGGTTTATTTTGATGAAAAAATGGTTGTATGGTAAGGTAAGTTTGTTTGCTAGGCCCCCAATGTAATATATAGAATACACTTCTAGCATATAAATCTTATGCAACATTTGTAATGATGTGGCATAGTATTAGCCATGAATGATAATGGTTTACATGCATAAATCATCATATAATAGACTACACACCGTAACAAATGCAACATAAAATGATATATGCGTCTTTATGCAACATAATGTATTCAATTAACTGCCGTAATTGGAATGTCCATTAAACAATATAATACTCCGGCCATATAACACCATTAAACTCAATAAATGGCTGACCAGAAAAATTTCGTATATCCTATTTTATAAACAGAAACATGAATATCTCCTAAACGCTTAAATATGGGGTCTTTTATTAGGCATTACTTCCTCATATAGTATAGGATAAAATATATATTTCACAATATCTTAAACACAGAATCAGAGGTATCAAATTGTCAGATGAAAAAAAACCTTCGAAAGATAAAACACCTGAGCAACCAACAGAATCAGAATCACCAAAAAAATCATCAAAACCAATAACAGATGATGCTTCTCCTTCATCAGAAACACCTGATGAACCTGAGCAACCAGCGGTAGATGAACCCACGGAACAACCACAAAAAGAGTCTTCAAAACCATCCAAAGAATCAAAGGACATACCACCATCAAAACAAGATAAAAAATCAAAATCTGATAAGAAACAGACAAAAAAGGACGAAACCAAAAAATCAGACAGACCTGATGATTTTCAATATATCGTCCGTATCGCAAACACCGATATTAACGGCGATTATACCCTAGTCTATGGTTTATCACAAATTAAAGGTATCGGACGACGATTAGCATACCTCATTGCAGATACTGTTGACATACCAAGAAATAATAAAATGGGTACCCTTAAAGATACAGAAGTTGAAAAAATAAGGGAAGCATTAACCAGAGTTGAAGAAATCGCTCCACCGTGGATGTTAAACCATCGTAATGAGTATGATAGCGGAGAAGATATTCATCTGATAAGTACCCAAGTTGATCTTCGACTTCGTGATGACATTAACCTGTTAAAAATGATACGATCCTATCGTGGGATACGTCATGAATTTGGACTTCCCGTAAGGGGACAACGCACCCGTGCAAACAACCGAACCGGACTTTCCCTTGGAGTATCAAAGAAGAAACCATAGGAGTGAGTAAAAAATGGGTCAACCAAAATTCCCCCGAAAAAAATATCAATCTCCCTTACATCCATGGAAAGCGGAACGAATAAAACAAGAACGTG
>JAHJFH010000294.1 GCA_018824925.1 Thermoplasmatota archaeon | reverse complement strand
CAATCTTTTTAAATACTCTTTATCTGCTAACTTAAGGCCATTTGTAAACAATACAATGTTTTTGCCCTTCTCCTTTATCTTTGATATTATCTCTTCTAGATCTTCTCTAGTGGTGGGTTCGCCACCGCAGAGATAGATACTTGAACCTTTGAATCCTTTGATTTTGGAGAGAATAGTATCGATACTTGGTTCATCCATCGTTCTCCTATCTGTCTTAGCAAAGCAAAAAGGACAGCCCATGTTGCAGTTTAATGTTATGTCAATTACCATTCCATCAGGGTTTCCAGTTTCACTGTCTTTTATGATGTTGTGCATTGACTCGTACACTAATGGGTTGTCAAAATAATGGATTGCTTTAAATTTTCCATGGTTTTTGCATTTTTTTTCTATATAGATTTTGTCATTATGATTGATTATGTCTGCAGGTATCTCTTTCAAACAGGTTGGGCATATACTTCTTGTTTTCCTTATTTTCATTTATCTATCATCGTTTAGAATTAATTCAACTATCTTATTAAATTTAATTCATCAAATTTATTTCTCGGAAGGCGAAGCTTAGGCATCTTGTGTCTAAGCTGTTATTTTCCACGTTCTGTGGTATGTCGCAATTTGTGGTTGAGTGAAAAAGTATTGTGTTTACTCCAGGTGAAACCTGTAGTTTCAGGGTTTCAGTATTGTTGTTCAAGACTTTGAACATCCCCAGAGATTTGTTGTTCAGGTATATCTCCAACTCATCTCTGCCATTATAACCCCACGCAAGGTAGGTGAGAGTGGTTTGTTTAGAAGAAGTTGAATCAACCATGAATTTGAGGCTTGCATTAGAACCCATATATGTGAAGTAGCCGAATTCGTCCTCTTCCCGGGGATACCATCCTTTATCAAATGATGGGTCATCTACTGGGATAATCTCTATGTTGCGCACAGCAAAGCTATAGCATGTGGGGGGAGTGTCAGTTACAGGTGTGCCTTCGTGGTTGCTGCAAGCATCTCTGGGGGATAGTGTCAAAATGTTTTCTCCAGGATTTAAGTCAACGATTTCTGTGGAGAGGATGGCTCCGTTAGGAGACACCATGTAACTGCCTGTTTTTTCGCCATTCAAATACAAGTCCAGCATTCTATCTTTTAGATGGCTCCATAGTGTGAGTCTGAGGTTAACCTTACTAACTGAAACATCGTTGCTGTGGAGTGAAAAAGAAGCATTGTTTCCCATATACCTGAAATTACCAAGTTCGTCCTCTTCCCTGGGATACCATCCTTTATCAAATGATGGGTCATCTGATGGGATGATTTTTATGTCGCGTAGTGCGAAGCTGTAGCATATTGGTGAGTCCCCCTGAGTTAATACGTTTTCTGGTTTGTTACAATCCTCTTGGGAGGACAAGGTCAATAGGTTTACTCCGGGTTTGAGATAGACAAAGGCCGTGGAAGCTATTGTGCCATTGGGAGACACCACATAACTGCCAATACTTTCCCTGTTCAAATACAGATTCACTACATTATCTCTTTCATAACTCCATAGTGTGATTTGTAGATTAACCTTGCTGGTTGTTTCATTCCCATTGTAAAGCTTAAGTGTTGCGTTGTCTTTCATGTATCTGAAGTAGCCTAGTTCGTCCTTTTCCTTTGGATACCAGCCTCCCCCGTAAAGCATGTCTGTGAGTTCGAAGGAATACACTAGAAAAAACAAGAGGATTACACAAAAAACAATTTTTGCAAACCGGGTTTTTTTCAACTGTGTAAAAACTTCCACGTGCCAGATTAATAGCATAAGCGAAAAAACCACAAACAGGGGAAGAAGCTTGGTTTTCAACACCAGAAAACCATATCCTGGGATGCTCGCAAGGTGAATGTGGTCTTTCCTGAGGTAGGGCGAACTCAAGACCCCCTTGGAATAAGCAACATCGCGAATATCTAGTTTACCATCCCAATCCAGTAAATTCTCAAACAAACGACTCCTCGGCCCATTCTCCAGCGTCAACGGCAAATAATGCCCCAACAAAGGACTAGGGATAAAGTCGCTAGGAGAACGTATGTAACTTTCAGATATATACCTACCATCTGGGGAGATTACATTCTCAAAATTCTGTAAACCCAAAAAGTTCACAAAAACTGAAATGCACAAAAAAATGTAAAAAATACCTTTCAATCCAACATTGTTAGTTTTATCAAGAAAAAAGACTAACGGAATCATGAGAAGGGGCGTGAACGGTGTGAAATACCTTAATCCAAAGAACATACCCCCATGCCAACTCCAGATAAAAAAAGGAATAGAAACCAACAGGATGAGTAATGGGATGATTATTGTTATTTGCTCCTTCCTAAATTTCTCACCCATAAAAAAAAGACCAATAAAGGAAAACAAGAGCGCAGGGTGATAGAATAATGCCCCCCTGTAGGGATAAAATAAAATTTGAACGATAATCCATGGCTGAAAATTAGAGGGTGTGAATAATTCAGGTGATGAAATGGCGACGGGAATATCGCGTCTTCCAGAGGAATTACCACCATAATACCATATATCATCATCAAGAAATGACCCATGAAGCTTTAGATACATACCATTCGATATTGAATAATTATATGCAAGAAGGGGCGTCAGACCGATTATTAATCCAACAATTAAGAAAGGTATTAGACGACAGTTCTTTGAGCTAGCATAATACGCTAGGGACAGAGAGATTATAAAAAAAATAAAATCGCACGAGATTGAAAGTGCCATAAGAACTCCAACCATGAAATAAGAAATTTTCTTATACTCAGAAGAAACCAAAATTAAAAGAACCACCAATATGAAAAGATTCCCCAAACTATACGGAAGAAATAGTAAAGCATATGGGAAACTCAACGAACCAAGACCAAATAGAAGAACAACTAAGGTAATATGTCTCTCAGAATTCGTGAAGAATCTGAGGAGACGATACAACAAAACCACATTATATGCTGCAGGCAGTGAGGATAAGAATATAACTATAAAAACAAGTGAAAACCCATTTTCAAAGCCCACATATATTGGGGGAGCCACAATGGGTTTGCCTAAATCATCAGATAGAGTATAAATAATCCCATTTGAGTCTGGAAGATGCCTATCTGAGTTAAAAAAAAAATTTAACATTTTTACAGTCCCATAGATAGGGACCGCCAAAAAAGAGAGTGTAGGTTGTTTATCACTATAATAATGGCCACCGTAATCCATGCGATCCCCAGTATACAAGTAGAAGTCATCGATAGCTATGCTATTGTTTTCAACAATCGCTTGAGTAAGCGCAAAGCGTGAATAT
>JAHJFH010000293.1 GCA_018824925.1 Thermoplasmatota archaeon | reverse complement strand
GAAATGGACTTTTCGGTGCAGAAATGTTTACCCCCGGTCTAAAGAAACGTATTATGGACACCTGGGATATGGATGTCCATGATATCTATGGGCTCACCGAGATGTGCGGCCCTGGTGTATCCACAGATTGTGACCACCATGATGGTAATCACCTCTGGGAAGATCATTTCCTTGTCGAATGTATTGATCCACACACCCTAGAGCCCGTAGGTCTTGAAGAAGAAGGAGAACTTGTTCTCACCACCCTTACAAAAGAAGGAATGCCTATTATTAGATACCGAACACGAGATATCGCTCGTCTCTATGATCAACCCATCTGTGACTGTGGCCGTACCCATATAAAACACTCAACAATCAAGGGTCGAAGCGATGATATGATCATTATCCGTGGAACAAACATCTACCCAGGACAAATCGAATCCGTATTAATGAAACACCCTGGAATAGGTGGTAATTGGCGAATGGTTCTCACCACTGAAAATGATGTTGACCAATTAACCGTTGAGGTTGAAACCAAAACGCTCTTAAGTAAAAATGATGTAGCACAGCTCACTCATCAAATACAATCTGATATTAAATCCGTTATAGTTTTTAATCCCCGTATAGCAATCCTTCCCCCTAATAGCATACCTGAAACGGGGTTAAAGGCTAAAAGAGTAATAGATAATCGAGCTCGTTGATGGCCTATGAAACCAGCAATCAAAAAAATCTTAACTAAAAAAGATGGTCTTGCAGAAAATGATGTGAAAGACCTCCTTAAATTATACCAAATTCCCACAACAAACTATGTGATCATTCATCATGTACGTGATCTTACTAACCTCACCCTTATGTTTCCTGTTGCACTAAAAGTATGTTCACCAAAAATCCTGCATAAAACAGATGTGGGTGGCGTCATTCTCAATATACAAAATAAGGAACAGCTAATACAACATGTACAAAAGTTTCAAAAAAAATTCCCCAATGAAACATTTCTTGTTGATGAAATGGTTCCCACTGCGGCAGAAATTATCGTTGGGCTTATTCAGGATCCTACCTTTGGCCTTTCTATTATGTGTGGCATAGGGGGCATTTTTACAGAACTGTACAAAGATGTATCATTTCGTGTCATTCCAATAGATACCTATGATGCTAGCCAAATGATTGAAGAACTCAAAGGGAAAAAACTACTTGAAGGATTCCGTAATTTTACCGCCCAAAAACAACCCGTTATTGATCTTCTATTGCGGGTCTCTTCAATGGGTGAAGAACTCATGGATTATCTCGATCAGATGGACCTCAACCCTGTGTTTGTGTATAAAGATCGATGTTGTGTTGTTGATGCAAAAATTGTGGTGAAACCATGAAACACGAACCACTTTCAGAAACCAAGGAATATAAAATCAAAGACATCTCACTTGCTGATTTTGGACAAAAGGAAATCAGTATCGCAGAAAAAGAAATGCCGGGACTCATGGCAACCCGCGAAAAATATGGACCGTTGCAACCATTGAAAAACGCTCGAATTATGGGTAGCCTGCATATGACCGTTCAAACAGCGGTTCTTATTGAAACCCTAAACGCACTTGGTGCACAGGTACGATGGGCAAGTTGTAACATTTTTTCTACGCAAGACCATGCTGCTGCAGCAATTGCTAATGGTGGTACACCTGTTTTTGCTTGGAAGGGAGAAACCCTTAGGGAGTATTGGGAATGTACCCAACGAGCTCTTGATTTTAATGAGGATCTTGGCCCCCAATTAATCGTTGATGATGGGGGTGATGCTACCCTTATGATACATCAAGGAGTAGCGATTGAGCAAAACCCTGCACTTCTTGATAAGGACTATTCGGATGAGGGTGAGGATTATTATGAACTTATGGCCTGCTTGAAACGTATTTATCAAAAAGATCCAGATCGGTGGGCGCGTATCAGCAAAGACATACGCGGGGTTTCAGAAGAAACCACTACGGGTGTTCACCGTTTGTATCAACGGCAACTAGATGGTAGCTTGTTATTTCCGGCGTATAATGTGAATGATTCGGTTACAAAATCAAAATTTGATAATCTCTATGGCTGTCGAGAAAGCCTCGCTGATGGGATCAAACGTGCAACTGATGTCATGATAGCGGGTAAAACCGTTGTTGTCTGTGGATATGGTGATGTCGGAAAAGGATGCTGTCAATCCATGCGAGGGTTTGGGGCTCGTGTTATCGTAACTGAGATTGATCCGATCTGTGCCCTTCAAGCAGTTATGGAGGGTTATACGGTAACAACTCTTGAAGAAGCTCTTAAAGAAGGTAATATTTTTGTTACTGCCACGGGAAATCGTGATGTTATTACCGTGGATCATATGCAGTATATGAAAGATCAGGCTATTGTCTGCAACATTGGCCATTTTGATAATGAAATTCAAGTAAGCTCCCTTGAGAAATTGCCGGGTATTCAAAAGGTAAATATTAAACCACAGGTTGATAAATATATATTTCCTAATGGTCATGAAATCTTTCT
>JAHJFH010000047.1 GCA_018824925.1 Thermoplasmatota archaeon | reverse complement strand
TGATTTATAAATATTTCTATAAAAAGTTATATTATGTAACTTTCATAACATTGAAAAATTATAATATTTGATGAAAATATCATTAAGTTTTTTTAATATTGCCCCTTATAAAATACTTTTTTTATCGATTTGAGTAAAAAGAAGGTGTACTAAGAGTAATGCTCCAATAAATGAGGTTATGACTAAACCATAAAGTCCAATATGGTAGGTTAGAGTTGGGTTTTGAGAAAAAAATCCATTAGTCATAACTCCTGTGGTTGAAGAAATAATCGATCCTTTCAATTGTTGTTCCATTATAAGGGTGCTGGTACTTACATCGATGCACCAAAGACACATGAGTTGAAAAAAGACAATTGTTATGATTATTGCCATCCAATCGCTTTTTCGTAAGGGTCGTTTAGACATTACTCACCACAGAGTATAGGTGAATTTCACACTTTAAAAAGATTATGTTACAACAGGTGCCAGTTTTCAATAAAAATCAGTACCTAAATCATATCCACAATGAGCACATTCATGGGAGTCAAGCATTTCTTGATGACAATTTGGGCAAATCGTTGTCATTTCATAGTGGTTTTCGTTTCCATCGAGTGTACATCCACATTTATCACAGGTTCGATACACACCGTTTTCATCTTGGATTTTTTTCATCGCGTTACCACAGTTAGGGCAGATCCAAATGTCTTCCATTATCTCGTGGTTTTTCAGTTGATGATATTTAAAATTATGGTGACATTTTGTCAGGATATATGTGAGTCTATTAGATATTAAAGGGGGTAAAGGCAGGTGTTGGATCGATGTTAAACCCAGGGAGACGGATATCATTTAAAGTCTTCTTAATGAGAATGAGTTTTGGGAGGAGTCGTGGTCTACCCCAGTAATTATTATGAAAGATGGTATCTGACGTATCATAGGCTAATATATATCGATAATAGGGATGGATCATTGATGCTACTGAATTATTGTTATTATGGGTATTTGTTGTTAAAAAATTGTTTTTGGTTATTGCGGTATCGTGGGTATTTTGGATGATCATGCCGGTATGGATATTTTTTTCAATATTGTTATTTGTGATGGAAACGCTCGTGGTTCGGTCAAGCATGATACCTGAATACAAACAGGATGCAAGGTTATTGTGTGAGATACTAATATGATTACTTCGCGCAAGCCATATACAGGCAACAGTGACTTCGGAGATGGAGTTATTAGCTAAAGTAATGTGTGCGCTGCTATCAAGCATAATACCACATCCTAATTTATTTAGCATGACCGAAAAACTATTATCAGTACAGGAGAAGTTGGTAACAAGTCGTGCACGGATACCCCAGTTACCCAGTTGATGAAATATATTGCCATTGATAGAACAGTTATTGACTTTGAAGAGATCGATACCTGATGTGGTGCGTTGGTAAAAATCGAGGTAATAGCCACCATGTGATGTTATGGTGAAACCGGAGATGAGTACATCGTCTGAGACTATAGTAATGACGGAATGATCAAGTATATCGTCTATAAAGAGACCGCTGATGATGGTTGAGCTGCAGTTTTCACCAATCAGCTGTAGTGATGTCGGTATGTATAAGGTTTCATTGTATGTACCTGTATAAACATAGATGCTGTCACCATTCTTGCTGTCATTAATAGCATCTTGAATTTGTGTGTAGTTTCCTGGTCCAGATCCACCGACGTATCGTGTTGAACCATTATGGTTAATAGGTATTGAGTTTTGTCCAGTTATCAGTATATGGTCAGGAATTCGGGGGATGTCCTGATGGTTTGTTTCGATATTTTTATGTAATTGATAGTTTTTTATTAGTACTGATGTATTGTATAGGCTTGATGGAATGTATGTGTTTGTTAGTAGGGGCTGTGTTTCTTTGTCTGGAGGTTGATAGGCATCGGCATTATTATGCATTATATTGGCTAGTGTATTGATCTGTTTCATTTTATTACATAATATTTCGTAGGGTTCATCCCAGATGTTAACGATGCCATAATTGACGACATTAAGTTTATCTCTGTAGGTAAACCAAACATGACCAACCATATACGGTCGGAGAAGGCAGTTGGTAGCATACCATTCAAAATATTCAGCACGTTGTTCTTGAGAGTAGCCATGTATAGTTGATAGGACTAGCCCCCGATTTGATAAAGCAGGATTTGTAATTAAGGGGAATACATCGATTTTTTCATCAAAAGAATATTCACTAATCAAAAGCGGTTTTTTTGTTATGTTATAATAATCATACATCCAATTAGCAGATGAGACACAACGAAAGATTGTCTGCATTATTTTTACTGCAGGGTCAAAGGTTTGAATGTTCATCCGATAATAATTCATACTGATAACATCAACATGTCTTCCACACTCCTCAAGTACCTCAAAGGGCACTCCCTGGAAGAAAAATCGTACACCGAGGTTCAGATGGTGGGGATCAGCTTGTTTTAATGCTGTACTGGTGAAGTTAAAATAAGTATACGCTACTAAACGTGAAAAAATATCAATATCGCTTTTTGCTGGACCGGATAGAACCAACCAGCCAATTCGACCTAGGGTGGTAAGGTTATAGAGATCATCAAAAGAGGAAATGCACATATTCCATGCGTGGTTAAATGCTGTGACATCCTCAGCGTATTGTTCTCGCAGAAATTGTACCACTTGTTGTTTTCCTGCAGTCGAGGGTTTTGCTTGGAAAAATACTTCTAATAGGGTGTCTGTATCAAGGATATCAGGTCCCCATTTCATTTCATTATCTGTTTGATAACCGATTAAGGTTGAGTCATTTCGATATTTATTTGCGGTTTCATTAATTATTTGTCGGGCATGTTGCTGCCATATGGGATCAAATACATCGGGTATTCGGCGATGGGCCCATCCATTTTCTCCTGCGAGTTGTTTTAATTTAAATTTATAGATATGGGGGATGTCGGGGAAATAATCTGTTGCACCACCGTTGATGGTATTGAACCTAAGATCATGTAATTGATCGAGGGTTGTATTAGCCCACTCGGTTATGGGATCATAACAAAATTGACTTGGATCAACAAATGAAATTCCTGATGAAAAAAATTTTTCACCTTCTGGATCAATAAACCACCAAACATCATCGATTTCTTGAATGCTAAAAAAACCTGATGTCATTGAAGTTGAAGTGCGAGCGGGTGCTGTGTAACCGATTCCATTGATTAAGAGTAGGATAATTGTTGTTATAATGATGAGTTGGTGATATCGGTTTTGCACGTGGTTTCCCCAATGATCTTGTGCTGTTGTTCTTTTATGTATATGAATTTTTTAATGTGCCAAGAAGTGTGGTATATATCCCCCTGACAATACTTTTTTTTTGTTTGTGATAATATTTAATAAAAACAATCCAATATTTAATAATTTTGAAAAATATGTGAAATTGTATTATCCCGAAATTACTTCCTTCTAGAAAAAATAGTAAACAAATTTGAATACATGAGGAAGTTAAATCGCCAGAAGATTCGATGGATTATAAAGGAAATGAAAAAGGGGGAGCGTTCAGTATATCGGATAGCCAAGATACAACAGGTCTCTCCCCGATGGGTCCGAGAGATCTACAACACCTATCAGGAGACTGGTGAGTATCTCTTTCCTCGTCAACCGGGGAGGAAACCGGTTCCTCTTTCTCAGGAGAAACGTGTAATGATCCTGG
>JAHJFH010000292.1 GCA_018824925.1 Thermoplasmatota archaeon | reverse complement strand
TTTTTAATAAGTAATGATTTATATGAATTACTGCTATAAAATACCTCTGTATTTTTTGACAGTTTGATTTATTAGAGTACACTTTATTTCTTTGGAGGTATATGGATCTGATTGGTTTTGCCGTTACTGTGGTGTTGGTTACGGCGTCTGGTGCATTGGCTCCTGGTCCGTTGTTTGTTGCGACGTTTACGCATGGATCGCGATCGGGGATTAAAAGTGGTATTTTGTTTGCTGTTGCGCATACGGTAGTTGAGTTTTCGTTGGTTATGTTACTGGCGTTGGGTTTGTTAACTGTGGCGAATCAACCGGTGGTTCGTATTGGTATTGGTGTTGCGGGTGGGTGTGTTTTGTTGATTTTTGGTTTGGTTCAGATTCGGAATGCTATGGCCCGTTCGCAGGATATTAGTCAGAGTATGCTTCCTTCGAAGCGTCGGTTGTTTGTGATTGGTCTTGCGTTTTCTGCGTTGAACCCATATTTTATTATGTGGTGGCTTACGGTGGGTGCTCAGTTGATATTGTTGGCGTTGGAGTTTGCGTTGTTTGCTGGTGTTGTTTTTATGTATGTGTGTCATGTGTGGATGGATTATGTGTGGTTAGGTGCTGTTTCCTATTTTGCGAAACGGGGGAAGAATATTATGGGGTCGAAATATTATCGACCAGTGTTGGGTGTTTTTGGGGTGGTGTTAGTGTATTTTGGTGTGTTGTTTCTTTGGGGTGCGTTTCAGGTATAATGGAGTAATGTAGTAGATGGGTGAGTAGAGGTGGTTTGTGGTTGTGTCGTAATCGTTTTCTTGTTTTTTTGTACATTTCTTGAATTTTTTTGATTTGAGGTTGGTATTGTACAATTTCTGTGAAGAAGCTTTTATTTATCTCTGGTTTCTTATTTTTAGTATATATGTGGGTGAAATTATGGTGAAAAAAACGTTTTTTTTTATAGCTTTGGTACTTATTGTTGGCAGTTTTGCGCAGGCAACGTTTATTGAACAAACGGGTAATGGTGGTGGTCGGAGTTTTGATTGGGTGGTGATGCATTATCTGAATAGAGATAATACATTATCAGCAGCTCAGAGTGCGACATTAGAGGAATTACGGGTTGCTGGTTCAACGGCTGATGTGCAGGCCCCCTATGATTCTGGCGAAACCGTTGTGTTTAACCACACATTTGAACAGAAGGGTACCTATATGGTTCGGGTGAAAGCACGTGATGGGTTAGGTGCAGAGAGTACCTGGGGTACTTTGCAGGTAAAAATGCCGTATAATAAAGGAGTGATTGCCTCAAATCCCTGGTCATTTTTACTTGGAAAAATCTCTGATATTGAACGTAATACTGAGGATGATTTCTGGTTTCTTCCACAAAAAGTCCTGTATATACATTATACTCAGGAACAAGGTTTTTCGGTACAAATCATTGATGAATTGTCTGGTGCGTTTCCCTGTTGTGGTTCTATACCTGATGAGGATTTTTATGGGAAACTACGGGACTCATTTATTCGAGGTCTATGTATTATCAAAATTTTACAATTCCATGGGTCAATATTGATTGGCACCCCACTCAAACCCTTTTAGATATTTCATGAAGGGTTTGGTTGTTGGTACAAATACTTAATTTAATCAATGATTTTTTTTTTTAACATTTGAAATCAAGCAAACAAAATAACCCAATTATTGATATCATCACACAAAATACCAATATAGAACAGGTTGTGAATATGGCCTTTCAGCAATTTAACTACACTGGAACAACTAACCCTGCATGGGAGTATTTCCACAGTCATGGAAAACTCCGAACCATAGCAAATGGGTTTATCTGTCATATCTGCCAGATACTTCCCTCAATGAGAATCAAAAATGCGTTATATCGACTCATAGGCGTAAAACTAGGCAAACATGTGGTAATCGCAGCTTATGTCATCATTGACCCCTATTTTCCCGAGATCATCACTATTGAAGATAATGTGATTATTGGTGTAGGCGCATCGATATTAACCCATGAATATTCACAACAAGGTCTGAGGAAAGGACCTGTTCATATCAAACACCATGCACTCATTGGCGGAATGAGTATGATACGATCCGGCGTCACCATTGGAGAACATGCGGTGGTTGCCGCACACAGCCTGGTCAACAAAGATGTAGATGATTATACTACCGTTGGAGGTGTTCCAGCTAAAATATTGAAAACACAGACAAAAGAGAAAGATAATAAATCTATATAAAAAAAAGAACTAACCAAATATGAACCCAATTATTGTGAGACAATCTAAGAAATTCCTCAGAGGAACACCATGAAACACATCCCTCTGTATAGCCTCATACTCACCATCCTACTCATCCTATCAGGATGTATAACCAATCAAAATAATAACACGACCACCTATGAAAAAGATGTGTACATACATGCCGTCATAACTAATGATTCAATCTATCCCTTCAGAATCATTTCAGAAAACATCCTCCTGATATTTACCAATATCTTCGATGGATTGGTTGAATTTGATGAATTTTTTGGCATCCAACCAGATCTTGCAGATAGCTGGACCAACCCAGATCACTATACCTGGCGGTTCAATCTCCGCCATAATGTCCAGTTTCATAATGGAGACCCCTTTACCGCCGAGGATGTCAAATTCAGTATCGAAGAAATATATATCAGCTATACAACTATTATAAAAGAAGTCACAATCAAGGATAACTACACTATCGATTTCATCACCTATAACCCCTACCCCAGGTTACTGCAACTCCTTGCACAAAACTTCTACGTCCTTCCACATCAGTATTATCAAAACCCAGAAAATTATTGGCCTATCGGAACCGGTCCCTACCAACTCACGGACTATGCAGAAAACAATTATACCACCCTTGAACAGTTTAATAATTATTGGGGTGAACAACCCCGGATAAAAACTGTGGTTTTTAAAATCATTGAAAACGCTGATGAACGAGTAGATGCCCTCCATCAGGCATGGTTGACAGTATTGACTTGAAGAAAACTAAAAAAATTAAGTTGAGAGCTTGTCTGAGAAATTAAACTTTAAATATGGCAAGTATTTAGATTGATTGCCCTGCAGCCGGTTTCCTGCTGAATGGAAGATAATACTCTTAGGTATCGGTTTATTTCTACCCTACAGAAGAGGATATATACCCTTACGTTAGTACAATGGCGTTGGTGTTGTATGTCTCCAGAGTTTGAGGATGTTATGGGTGGTACAGATGAACTTCCATTCGCT
>JAHJFH010000291.1 GCA_018824925.1 Thermoplasmatota archaeon | reverse complement strand
TGAGATAATACCTACTACAAGCACGATATTATTCCCCCATGTTACTATTTGTCACTCATGGTTTTTATAGTTTTCTTAATAATTATAATAAAAAACTTATTTTTTACCTCAGGTTATAGAGAAATTTATATAGTTAATTCACGATAGTTATGTGACCAATATTATATTGGGGGATACAACAATCATGAAATCTATAGCAATTTTATTCATATGTTTTATGCTGATTGGCACAACTGTTGCCGCTGCGGTACCGCAACTTGTTCAAACACCACCGCAAGAAGAACCTACTAGTCGTCTATATTCGCATACCATCTTAGGGGAATATGCTACAGCTACCTGGTGTGGATACTGTAAGTATGCCCATGGAGCATTGAAAAATCTGTATAAGGGTGGGTGGCATCCGTTTTACTATATCTCATTGGTGGATGATAAAAATACCCATGCAGATGCACGAAATTCTGAGCTAGGTATTACAGGATTTCCCACCGTAGTTTGGGATGGAGGGTATGACCGTGATATTGGTGCGGGGAGTATTCCCGCTGCCCAGGCTACCTACAACGCTAGTATAGTCTCATGTGGTGCCCGAGTAGTATCAAACGTTGATCTGGTGTTAACTGTTGCCTGGCAAGGAAGCGCTACGATGCTTATTACCTATAAAGCATATAACAATGAATCCACTGCCTATTCTGGTCATCTTCGCGTGTTTGTCTGTGAACTTACAAGTAGCATGGGCTGGTATGACACTGCAGGTAAACTCTATACCTTCCCATTTCTAGACTATGCATTCAACACACCAATAACAATTCCCGCAAATAATTATATACAAGCAAGCTACACCTGGATAGGTGCGCAACATAATGATGGTCATGGGCATACCTTCTCAGGAATTACCCAGGGAAATACCATCGTGATTGGTGCACTCTACAATAGTAACAATAACTATATCGATGATGCCGATGGTCAACGAGCCGGATCCAATCAACCACCAAATGTCCCCTCAAGCCCACAACCAAGTAATGGAGCAACAAATGTTGTGCTCAATGCAGATCTGTCATGGTCTGGTGGGGATCCAGAATGGTTCGATACAGTAACCTATGACGTGTATTTTGAAGCAGGAGATAGTACTCCAGATGTCCTCGTATCAGATGATCAAACCGCAACTACCTATGATCCTGGTACCTTAGCTCTTGATACAGTCTATTATTGGAAGATTGTAGCAACCGACAACCATGGAGCGGTAACCAGCGGTCCGATATGGTCATTTACAACCCGTGGTGATAACCCTCCATATGTCCCGAGTAATCCCTCGCCTACGAATGGAGCAACGGGTGCATACACTAATTCCTTGCTTGGATGGACCGGAGGAGACCCTGATGGCGATCCTGTCACCTATGATGTATACTTTGGTACTTCAACACCACCAAGTAAAGTAGCAGCAAACCACACTGGCGAAAGCTACAACCCCGGAACACTTGCTTTTGATACAACCTATTACTGGAAGATTGTTGCTTGGGACTCCTTTGATAATCGTGTTGATGGTCCTATTTGGTCTTTTTCAACAGAAGTAAATCTCCCACCAAATGTGCCTAGTAGTCCCTCACCAGCTGATGGTGCAATTGATGTTAGCACCGAGGCAGATCTTACCTGGACTGGTGGAGATCCTAACCCTGGTGATCTGGCAAAATATGATGTCTACTTTGGTACATCATCGCCACCTCCATTAGTAATGCATAATGTCTCAACAGCGTTCTATAGCCCTGGTACTATGACAACCGAGACCACCTATTATTGGAAGATCGTATCATGGGATAAAGAACATCTCACAGCCACAGGTCCTATATGGTCGTTTACAACTGTTGATACACCCAATTATTCGCCCTCAGATCCAGAGATAACTGGTAAAACCCGTTTGAAAGTCAATACGGAATATGATTTTACCTTCCAATCTGTTGATGATAATGGTGATGATATCTTTTATTATGTTGACTGGGGTGATGGAGGTAACTCTGGATGGCAAGGGCCGTACAGCTCAGGTGAATCAGTTGTTCTGAGTCATACCTATACTGAAAAAGGATCATTAACTATTCAAGCAAAGGCAAAAGATGTTTTTGATGCTCAGAGTGATTGGGGAACGCTTGGTATTTCCGTTCCGGTGGCACTAGGATATCAATCTCGAATTGCTTTTGGGTTTTTCCCACAGCAGCACAATGGCATGCTTCGCTTTTGGAATGGTCAATGGACTGAGCTTTCCATGTCAGAGTTTAAAGGATATTGTGGTAAACTGGTAATTATTGGTACTATCAGTTAACCATTTCTCTTTCTTTTTTTTCTTTTTATTTTTTACTTTTGAAATAAAAAAAGGAGAAAAAAAAATGATAAAAAGATTATTTTTTTAGAGTTTTTTGTTTGAAATCTTTGTAGTTTTGTAGGAGGCTGTAGGAGAGGAACGCAAAGACAAAGAGTAGGACGTGGAGTTCTACGAGTGCTTCGCCGAATTGATCGATGTGGAAACTAAAGCTTTTTCCGTTGAGAAAGTAACTCCATAGGAAGGTTATAAAGAGGATGCTGGAGAGTCCGAAGGCTAGGAGGTAGCTTGAGAATTTGAGGACGTCTTTATTGAGGCGTGTTTGTATTTTTATCATTATGTTTTGGTTATTATAATAATATTTAAATGATATTGAACAGTTGTTACCGAAATTATAGATTTATTTTTTTACACTATTTAGATATTTTAGCATTTATTGCATACTAATTTGAGCAATAGACAATGTTTTTTTATATGAGAATAGTGATGCATTATATGTTTACAAGGAGTGGATTTGCGATGAGGATGGGAGTGTATGCAATAGCGTTATTGGTAGGAAGTGTTTTTTTAGTGACCGGTTGTATAGAACAGATGGGTGTTGAGATTGAAAATGACGCTGTGTTTGAAACCGGTTCATTATGTTTGATCGATCGGTTTGATTTAATATATCCTAGTAATGGACAAGGCATTTATCCTGATACGGTCGTTAAAGTGGGAGTTTTAGCTTCGAATGCTGGTGATGAGGTTGGTATGATGGATTTTTATTTTAGTGTTAATGAACGGGTTATTTTGGGTAAAACTTTGTCATTTCGACCTGGTGAGGAACAAACGATTGGTTTTTCAACGTTTTGCAGTGATTGTGTCGATGGGCAATCCTATTTAGCTGAACCTGGTTCGTATACTCTTGCGGTGAATGATTTTGAGATAGTAATTGAGGTGTTAGATCCTCCTGTGGAATTAACTATTGAAGGGATTGAGTGGCAGGAAACAGGGTCGCTGGATTATCCTCGGTATGTGCCATATGTTTCTGTGTATGTGGTAAATACGTGTGATGAACGGTTTCCAGTTGATTCTTGGGAGTTTATAATTATGGATCAGGTATGTTCTAATGTGGTGGTGACAAAGTTTTCGACTCTTTCAGTATTGGAACCATTTGCTGAGGGGCGGATCGTCTTAAAGCCAAATGGTGTGTTCAGTCTAACGGAAGATGGGTCGGATATTGATCTGCAGGTTCTACGATTGCGGAATCAATCTCAGAAGGGTTTACAAGGTTGTGTGTTAGGAGAGACCGAGATCTAATAGCAATTTCTTTTTTTCTTTATTTTTGTTATATATTTTCTAAAGGATGCAGTGTTATTGTATTGGGAGATTAAGGTATGTGGTGGGTATTTGAATCGTGTTAATGTTTCATGATGTGGGATGATTGAACGGTCACCCGTTGATATGGGATTGGCATATGCAATTCGGATATCCTCGATTATTGTGGGTTTGGGCCTGGTGTATATTTCGATTTCTATGCAGGGGGATAATATTGAGTCTTTGCATGGTACGGCATGTGGGATGCTATGGGGTATTTATGTCATCATTTTTGGACCGCTGATCTATTTTTTTTTGGGTAGAACTGCATAACAAATTTAATTAATACATAAATATTCATTCATACATATATAATATTGATTAACTAAGGTGTTTCATGGTATTCTATACCCATCTTAAAACCAAAGTACTTGCTCTTTTTCTTGTTGTCCTGTTACTTGGGATCGGAGGGTATATAGTAATTATGGAATATGATTTGCTGGATGAAGATTTTTTTGGATCATCTCAGATAATTGATGATCGAATTAGTCCTTTAACTCCTCAAGCAGTATATATGGAATTGCATCGCATTCGGCATAAAGGTATTATTGAAATAATGTCTACCACAGGTATACGTATCTTTGACATCGCACCGACACGGGGTAGTGAGATACCGCTTTTCATCGATGGTATGCACCCGGGCTTTGGATGGAATGATTTACCCTTGTTTAGTTACAAAGTTAATATTGATGGGTATGAGTGGACCGCACGTCATGACTATGAAACATGGGATACCGATTATATGAATCAACAGATATACAAATATGTGGAGGAAGAACAAGAGCAGGTACAGATTATATTAACGTTTATTGAAAAAAATCAGAAAATGTTTAGAACCCTTGAAGAAGAAAGTGATTCCTTTGAAGTTATCTACGACTTTAAAACAGGACAATGGTCTGGCGATGATTTTTTCAATGATTCCGACGGCTATGGACATTTTAATGGCTCCTCATTTGAGCTATGGTTTTCATTAACCCAAACAGATTATGATACTGATGATATTCCGTATTGGACTGAGGTAAATATCCTAGGTACAGACCCCAAGATCAATGATCGGTACTCAGATCCTGATAAGGATGGGATTGGTACAACATGGGAATGGCGTTGGGGCTATGATCCCTTTGTTTTTGAGAATCATTCCTATTTAGATCCAGATCATGATGGTCTACAGAATACCGAGGAAGTCATTATGGAGAAATGGTTGGCTAATCCGTTTTATCCTGAGATATATATTGAGGTTGATGAGATGGAGAAAGCACCCTTGAAATTTATTGAAATCGAGGTAGGTCCTGGTCGGATTCTTCCGATTCAACGTCTACGGATTTCGCGTTCCCGGCTTGATGGTTTTATGCATGTCTTTTGGGAGGAATCACAACAGATGCTGATAGAATTGTTTCATCACAATGGTATTACGATGCATATTGATGACGGGTGTATGGGGGGTGGCGGTGATGTTCTACTCTTTGGTTTTGGTGATAAAGCATATCGTTTTGACTCGGGAATAGTCGCTGGTTTCTATGTGAATAATTTTTCTGATGAACGAAAAGGAATTTTTCGATATTTAGCGGTCATGCATGGTGGTGGTTGGTGTGCACCTCAGGATAATAAAAACTGGTTTGATTGTATGACGGTGCCCAGTAATTTTAATTTTTTTAAAAATCAGCTTGATTTCGCAATAAGCCCCCGTTCGATGCGTATTGGTCGTGCAGTGCAGGTGTTACATGAATTAGGGCATTCTTTGGGTTTTCTTAAGGATCATTGTCCGGGGGTGGATAACTCCAGTCGCCGTGTCAATGATCAAAATTATCCATGGCTTGATTATGAGAGTGTTATGAATTATGATTATTTCCGACAGCGATATTTTGATTATTCTTATGGTGAAAATGGAATGTATGATGCGGATGATTGGGGTGAATTGGATTTGACGTTTTTTCAGCGTCCCTGGGATGAGGTCGCAGGTATTGATTTTTTTGACCGGTATTATTCATAAAACACAGTAGTTTTAGTTGATACAAAGGCTTTTCTAACGTTGCCGCTATACCATAACTAGGAGAGTATTTGGTATGACGGATGGAAAAAATAGAACTCTTGTTGGAATTGTGGTTGTATGTGTTCTTGCTGTTGGATTACTTGGAGGATTGTATGGGAATGCATATAATGAGCTTTCTGCAACACGGTCAGATCTGCAGGATTTAAAGCAGACATTTAGTGTAGTTAATACGTCGTTGTCAAAGGCGCGTATAGATGCAGCATTGGCAGAGAATTTTTCAGCAAATTATTTTTCTGCGTGGAGTCAGTTTTATCAATCCAAAGATATTGAGGATAAAGGTTGGTTTAATTATAATAAGGCAGATGGCTATTATGATGAGGGGAATTGGTTTAATGCTGTCGGATATTTTAGTGAGGCGGCTGTTTATTTTCGGGCTGCTCG
>JAHJFH010000290.1 GCA_018824925.1 Thermoplasmatota archaeon | reverse complement strand
GCTTGAATGTTGATTGCCACATCCTAAAGGAGTATTAACAGGTCCTGGATCGCACGCTGTGACTGCCTCTGTGATATCAATAGATGACAGGCACAAGATAAGTGATATTAAAACTGTGACAATCCAAAGAGGGACTGGAAGACCTTTCATAATTAATACTTATAAAAGCCAGTATAAAAAATAACTATACTAAACTATATAATTATAAATAGTAGAAATCAGTTTTTTTCAAACCAATTAGGGTCGTAATCCGGCGAAATAATTCTCCAACCATTTTCTTCATAAAAATTGCCTCTTGGAATTATGTTATTATAATTCACTAAATACGGCTTCCCATTGATAACAGTTTCAGGAACAATATGGCCTACTTCCTGCCCGTTTCCATGATCTATTTTAACAACAACTGATATACTGTCATAGCCCATTGATTCTAAAATAGACCTAGCAGCTCTATTAACATCTCCACATATCCCTCTTCTCTCGTGTGTAAAGAAATATGAGGGTTGTTTCGGTAAATGTTCTGAAACGTTTCCACCGCCATGTATTTTTTCTCCATTAACAAACAAAGTCCCCTTATCACCTTCCCATCTTATTTCTGCTGTTTTTGCAAGATAATTAATCAATGGGTCTCTGGTAGAAATATCGATATATTTTTTTGTTGTAAATATACCAACACCACCATCGCTATCTTCCCAGCGCCTTGCTATAACATTAGGCAATTTCTTAATAAATTCCGCATCGTCTTCAGGGTTGTTTGGATCCATACCGTAATGAGGATAAGTAAATGTCTCGTTAAAATCATCCATGCCACCACCATCACTGTCTATTTTCAAAGGATCAGAATGATATACCTTCACCTCCAAATCATCCCTAATGTAATCTCCGTCTGTATCGATGTTGTGAGGATCCGTATGATACACGTTGATTTCATCATAGTCGGTCAGCCCGTCACCGTCGCTGTCCGTAGTTGGAATTATTACAGAATCCGGATTATTCGGTTCATTAGGTTTTTGTGAAAGCCAATTAGAAATGGCAGGCCATCCATAGTTAATAACCATTGCAGTACCAACAGTAGTAAGGATTAATCCGCCTACGATTACAGGATGCTCTGAAACAGAGTTTATAAATCTGTCAACAAGACCTTGAGGTTTTAATCCCTCTTCGTACCTAGCATCAGTTTCAGATTCCCCTATTTGAGCAGCGGGACTGCCCAGCATTCTGTATCTTTCAATTCCCCCCTCTGTCAAAGCATGAAGTTCATTATAATCGCTATACACTTGCTTAAACCTTTCTGGGTCAGTTGCCTCCAATTTTTCAAAATAGTCTTCTAATTCGTCTTGTTCACCAGGCAAGCCCATCATCTGAGCTGGGATTATATTACTCAGAACACTAGGTCCCTCATATCTTTTTTCTTTAAATTGCTCTCTCCATTTTTCCATTGCCGTGTATTCTGCTATCTGTTCCAAGGTTTCCTTTGACACGTCCTGCGAAACCCTTTGATCTAAGAAAAACTGTCCATTATCCCTTGCATTATTTGCCAAATTCCTTATGAAACTTTCATAGGATGAAGCTGCTCCTGCCATTCTCATTCCAGGATATTGAGGGAGATAGAGAGGATTATTAACAGCTATAGCTTTCTCAGGGATTTGGCTAGCTACATCTAATCTGGCAACATCTTTTGCACTCTTCATAATATAATTTAAATTGGAAAACCTTAAGAATTGTGCTTATATTATGGTACTCTAGAAACCGAGTTAATACATGCTAACAGTAAGGGTAACATTGTCGCAATATTTCCAAGTGCATGTTCCCTGCTGATAAATATTATAGCCGCCGTCACTGTCCGAAGCGGTACATTGTGAACTTGCCGTACAACCACTACTACCACAGCTAACATCATCGATACATCTACTTGTTCCCAGTCCATCAGATGGTATGCAACCTACAGGGTTGCACGTTCTTGTCTCTTGTCTTTGAGTTGATGGACAAGTTCCACCACCGCATGATCCTGATACCCAGTTTGTGCATGTGCAACTAGTACATGCACCGTTGCTGCTTCACCTTTTCATAGACTTTACAGACTGCCTGCTGGGCCTTTTTTTCCAGTTTCGGGTCAAGCCGCTCGTATATTACTTTGTCGCGAGGCTTGACGACCTTCTCTATCATCTCAATCTGCTTCTCGCTAATATATGTTGGTTGGGGCCTGCGTTCTAGATCCAGTGCGGAATCCAAACCATAAGGCAGCAAAATAGAGGAATACAGGGAATTGGCAGAAACGTCTGTGTAATCAAAAAAACGTGCTGTACGATTGAAAGGATTTGTAGCAGTAGAGTTAAGCCTGTCAGAATCAAGCTTTTTATGGACACAACTTTGGCTCATAATAAGAATTTGTTCTGAAAGCTTTAAAAATCTGTCCTAGTCATATATTAGACCATCACTAGAATCTGACCATAAAAGTCTCATTCATAATAAGGAACATGGAAACTGGCAAGGAAGAAACGGTAAAGATAGGTCAGATAGCTAAAAAAATCTAGCTGCATATTCCCGACTGTTTGTTGTAGCGGCACTCGTATATGGCCTCTACTTCTCCTGCAACAAATATCGAGAGGTCAAAGCCGCCAGCATTCATC
>JAHJFH010000289.1 GCA_018824925.1 Thermoplasmatota archaeon | reverse complement strand
CTGGGGTGAAAGAGGTAGGTAGTTCATGGCTATTGGTTTCGTGCTTATCAGTGCTGCCCCTGCAAAAGAACATGAAGTCTATAACAAACTTTCAAAAGTGGATCAAATTATTGAACTTCATCCACTGTTTGGTGAATATGATCTCATTGCAAAAATTGAGGCAGATGATTTCGAAAGTCTCGGAAATATTGTAGTAAACAAAATACGATCAATCGATGGAGTTATCGATACAAAAACCCTAACTGGAACAAAATTTTAGGGAGGTAGAAAAAAAATGGAATGGTACCAATATTTTTTAAGCATGTTGACGCTAGTTTTCGCTGTTGCTAGTATCGTCGCTGGCATCTTCACCGCATACTTTGGTTCTGGAAAAAGCCGTGCTGTCGGCGGTATATTAATCGTAATTGGACTTATAGTGGGTATCATCTTTCTATGGTTTGCAGGACTCCTAGGTTTCATGGGTACACCCATGATGTCCTTTAAAGGTGCCGTTGTCGATAGTGTCCTGGCAGTTATCGGGGCTGTCGTCGGTGCACTTATCGCTCTTGGGATATTCCTGCTTGCTATAATGAAAGCTTAACACTATCCCACTTTTATCTTATTTTTATCCTTTTTTTTCAAATACAATTTTTTTTTAAATCATTTTGAGAAAATAATGATGAAGTCGTATATCATTAGTCAATTCAGGGTGAAATGAAAGCGCAAGAAATCCTTTTTGTTGAGCCGCCACTATCTGATCATCGAGTCGTCCTATTGGTTGACAGTCAGTAAATACCTCAGTAATTATCGGAGCTCGGATAAACACCGCGGGAAAGGGGTCCGTTAAACCAGAAATATTGATCGGCTGTTCAAATGATTCCCGTTGACGACCAAATGCATTACGCTTTACCCGCATGGTCATGGCTTTCAAAACATGTAAATCCTTTGGAATGTTGCTACCTATTACATCCTGCGCTAATAACACACACCCAGCACAAGTCCCCATAATAGCAATATCATTTTCTCTAATACGATGTAACAAACTGGTATATAGACCTGAGGAGGTAAGTATGCGGGATATTGTGGTGCTTTCACCACCGGGAATAATCATCGCGTCAACAGAATTCAGATCCGGAGGTTTTCTAACCATTATGGCTTTGCCAGATATCCCTGTTCGATGGAACGTGTTCTCAAGTGCTGCAAGGTGTTCAGAGACAGCACCTTGAATACAGAGAACCCCAACGACTACTATTCTTACCAGCCTCGTTCCTGTAATAATTTATCCTTTGGAATTGATTCGATTTCCATTCCAACCATTGCCGCCCCAAGACCTTTACTAACAGAGGCAACAATTTTTGGGTCATCATAATGTGCAACCGCTTCTACAATGGCTTTTGCCTGTTGTTTGGGGTTTTCTGATTTAAAAATTCCTGAACCAACAAATACACCGTCACTACCCAATTGCATCATGATCGCAGCATCTGCTGGTGTAGCAATTCCTCCAGCCGCAAAATTTACCACTGGGAGTCGTTGCATTTGTTTTATTTCCTTTAATAATACAAAGACTTCATTTTTAATGGTCTTATACGAATTATCATAAAATATTAGAGTATCATCATGGATTTCCTCTACATTAGTTAAACTACAGATCGCATCGATATAATTTTTAATATATTCCTCAGATAGAACCAATAATTCAGTATTATCCATTTGTGATAGTTTACGAATCATGGTCATAACCATTCGTTGATGCCGGATTGCTTCAATGATATTTCCTGTCCCTGCTTCACCTTTAGTCCGTATCATTGCTGCGCCTTCCCAAATACGACGGACAGCTTCACCGAGGTTTCGACAACCACAGACAAAAGGAATCGTGAATTGTTTTTTATTAACATGATAGAAAGGATCAGCTGGAGTTAGTACCTCAGATTCATCAATCATATCGACACCTAATGCATCTAATGCTTGCGCTTCGACAAAATGACCGATTCGAACCTTAGCCATTACAGGGATACTAACGGCATCCATGATTTCTTG
>JAHJFH010000288.1 GCA_018824925.1 Thermoplasmatota archaeon | reverse complement strand
TCACCTGCAAGCGCCCCCGTATGCGAAGCAGCAGCTTTTGCACCTTCACTAAATCGCCCAGATTTAATAACAATAATAGGTTTTGACCGAGAAAAGCCTTTAGCGGCACTCATAAATTTTCGAGCCTGGGTAATCGACTCGATATACAACACAATACTTCGAGTATGCATATCCATACCAAAGTAATCTATTAAATCACCAAAATCAACATCAAGCATCGAACCTACAGAGACAAACGAACTAAAACCTACTTTTGCCGCTGCTGCCCAATCAAGGATCGCCCCGCAAACAGCCCCACTTTGTGAAATAAGCGCAATATTTCCCTGCTCAGGCATCGCACCTGCAAATGTCGCATTTAAATTTAGATATGGAAGGATAAAACCAACACAATTTGGGCCAACAATACGCATCCCATACTGTTCCTTAACCTGAAGTAACTCTTTCTCAAGAGCAACACCCTCAGGCCCAATTTCTTTAAACCCCGCTGAAATAATTAAAATACCCTTAATACCTGCTAAACCACACTCCCTTAATATCTGAGGAACAAGTTTCCCGGGAGTAGCGATAATTGCTAAATCAACCTTTTTTGGTAGATCCTTGATAGTTCTATAGGCCTGAACACCCTGGATACTCTCTCGATTTGGATTAATGGGAAACACAACACCAGCATATCCTGATCCAATAAGGTTTCTGAAAATGCGATACCCGGCAGACCCAATCTTATCACTTGCTCCAATAACTGCGATACTTTTTGGCTTAAAAATAAAATCAAGGTTTTCCGCACCCATACTCATCCCTACAAAAGGTAGATTGACGTGAAGCGGTAATCACATAGGTTTCATAAGCATTTCGGCCAGATCATCCCACATATATTTTCATAATACGATTCAATCAGTGAAAGACCAATAATCCTGTAGGTGTTCCTTCACCTGATCAACAATCTTGTGGACTTGATTAATAACATGTTCAGATAACATTGGTTCAACAATACTCTGTTCAAAATGGAGCAGCCCAGACAAAACATTGTAATATGCTTTGATGCACGTATTACTATTATACCCTCCACCTAAACAAACCAATAAACGTCTACAGGACTGCTCAGCTAAGGTAGCTATACAATCCCCCAACCAATAATAAAACGGATAGGTAATCATGATATCTGCTAAAGGATCAGAGTGATGGGTATCAACCCCAGCCTGATAAATAAGTAACTCTGGCCGAAATTGCGTAACTAAGGGTGGTACCAACGCTTCAAACGCAAATCGATAGCTTTTATTACCCGCCCCTGGTGGAAACGGTATATTTACATTAAAACCTACCCCCCCATCTGCACCAATTTTTTCAATACTTCCTGTTCCCGGATACAGGGTACGACCATCCTGATGCATAGACACAGTTAAAACGGAAGGATCCCGGTAAAATATATCTTGCGTACCATTAGCATGATGAACATCCATATCAATGATCATAAATCGAGAAATATGATATTTTTCCCGTATATATTCAATTGCCACAGCGATATCATTAAAGAAACAAAACCCTGAGGAAAAAGCAGTACTCGCATGATGAAATCCGGCTAAGGGATTTACGACCACAGAAAAATCATGCAGTAATCGATTCGCTGCATATATTGTACCACCAGTTGCCAACCGAGCAGATTCAAAAATACCCTGTGGCGCAGGGGTATCTTTTGCTAACATACCTCCATGTGTACTAAGATTTTTTACATGTTCAACATATTTTTGTTCATGGACTCGTAGTAAATCCTCCTCAGATGCCATTGGAGGGCTTAGCAGAACAAGACTATTGATTAGCGGACTGTTTACTAGGCTGGTGAGAGTTCTTCGAGGTTTATCACCAACCAATGGATGATCGACCCCAAAATCATATTTGTTGTAATCTTTATGATACGTAAACCCAATAGAGACAGTCATTCTTTATGGGACTAAAAACACAGAGATAAATACTTACCGATATAAATAAAAAAGAATATAAGGGGTGGTTACAGACCACCACCGGGAGTAACTACAATAAAAAACAAAAGCACCCGGGCATCATTGAGTCGTTGAGCATGGATTCCCATTGATGCATCTGCTGTTACAATGATGCTTGTTTGACCCAATCCAACAATCACGTTTGATGAGATCTCAACAGATTCATCAACATTTAAGATATCTATCAAGCCTGTTGTCTCTTTTCCTAAGAGGATGATTCCTCCATTGAGGGTAATATTCCATTGTATATTATCCAATGATACATCACCAGTATTTTTGACAATTGTCTTCACTCGGAATAAACCACCCGTGACTGGTCGAATCTCAAAGGATGCTGGTAAAATAGTTATGTATTCATCTTTAATTTCAACATCAAATTTAATTCCATCTGAAACGCGTAAATAAACTGTAAATACACCTGGTGTTGAATAGATCCATTGTGGATGTTGTTCTGTGGAATCAATGGTGCCATCATTGTTGAAATCCCATTGCCAGCTTGTGATAGTTGTGTTTTCTGCTGTTGATAAATCAGTGAATTGTACAGTAAGGGGAGCTCCTCCAGTGGTTAAATCTGCGGTGAAATTAGCAGTGATTTTTATGGGATTATGCGAAGAGTTCTTACCGCCAGAGAAACATGTAACCTTTCCATTTCGACCACCAGCAACCATTTCCATGGAACTATCACCGATAGCATCTGGAACAGCAGCGATTGCATCAACTGCCTGTCCATAAGAAATAACCTCTAATTCGGATCCATCTACACCATCTAAAAAATAGCAATAATTATTGTTATATAATGTTCCTACTAAGACATCATCAATAGCATCGCCACTTATGTCGGTAATTCGTGCGACATTCCATGGTTGATCTGCAACGACATGGGACCAAATAGTATCACCTGTTTGTCCATCAATTACCTGTGTCGTATGGATTGTACTGTGAGCGGGAATAACATCGGGATGACCATCATAATTGACATCATCAATTTTGGCAAATCGAGTAATTATTGCTGTTCCAATAGATTTGCTGAATTCAACATTACC
>JAHJFH010000287.1 GCA_018824925.1 Thermoplasmatota archaeon | reverse complement strand
TCATTTAAAACCTGACGGATTAATTGTTATGAGAAATAATGCCCCCATTCCAATTGACGAAAACCTAGTGCACGAAGAATCATTATCTATTTTGAAAGTAGCCTCCGGCGGATAATCAAACATATAATGTGCTCCCGTAGTGTAGTCCGGCCAATCATGAAGCCCTCTCGAGGCTCCGACTCGGGTTCAAATCCCGACGGGAGCATCATTTTTATATTCAGAAAGCACGCATACGATTGTTACTTGCATTATGCTCAATTGCCGCTAAACCCAATTCTTCAAGAATTGGAGGTATATAATTACCAAAACGTCCACGAAGCCCTTTTTTTAGACCATACTACCCACCAACTGGATTATCAGGTGATCGTCCCCAGGCCTCAATGGTTCCTTCAGGTGCTAGTTTCTGCTCATCTGCAGTTCCAAGAGGCATCCAATCTTTATAGGATTTAAGCATTTCATGTAGATCTTACCAATTCAATATATCGCCTGTGTTTATCATATGGTTTTATTTGATAGGAACCCACGCGCCTCATATTTTTTATCATCAGTAAATGAGAAAAAACTGGTTTTAAGAATTGTGTTACATAAACATTCTTTGAAAAACTTAAGATAAAAAATATATTGATGATAAAAGGGAAGGGATGTAGAGCCATTTAGAAGGGAGGAGAAAGATATGCAGGATTGTGAGGATGGGATGAAAAAAGTGTTGCATACATAGGACTCTACAACCCCCATGAAATAGCAAGAACGGTCAATACTTAAACGTTGCGAAAAGATTATAAATGTTACTTATAAGGTTTTAATGAAATCGGTATAAAGACAAGGCCATAGAACAATTGTACCATTACATAGTTATCTATTTTCTCTGAGAAACAAACCCTAGGATTATTTTAATAATTTTAACGACAAAGGGTGACCCCGCGCTGATTCTGATATGTCCCCGAACGTTCTGCATATAATGCCTTGGGGATCGACGATAATTGTTCAAACACAATCTGACAAAACCGATCACCAATCGGAAGCTCAACCGCACACTCATTAGCATTAAAACAACTAATTGTCAATGTACCATGAAACCCTGCATCAACTTTCCCGAAACTCGCCATAATCCCCTTACGAGCATAACTTGATCGAATCCACAACTGAGATGCAATATCAGCACCCATCCGCACAAATTCCTTTGTGCTCACCACAAACCATGCATGCCCCGGTATTACCGCAATACCCTTTGAAATATGTGTATCAGTTGATTTTATCAACACCTCATCAACCGTAAGATCATAACCATTTGGGGTAAGATTGGTTTCACAAAACGGCTCAATACCCAGTTTCCCTACATCTATGAGCTGCATAATATCCGAATCAGACAAAACCGTCATTAGTCAGACTCCTCAGAAATCAGCTCGATTGTATCGATAATTTTCTAATCTTAATTTCATCCTTAGGCCTGTCATTACGATCTTTCTGAACCTTTGAAATTTTCATAACAACATCAAGACCTGAAACCACCTTTCCGAAAACCGCATGATGATTATCCAACCACGGGGTTTGTGCAACAGTAATAAAAAACTGTGATCCACCGGTGTTGGGACCAGCGTTTGCCATTGATAAAATACCTTCACAATTATGCTTTAAATTCGGATGAAACTCATCTTTAATTGTATACCCTGGTCCACCTCGACCTGTTCCATCTGGACATCCACTTTGAATCATAAATCCTGCGATAACCCGATGAAAAATCAGGCCATCATAAAATCCTTTGTTCACAAGTTTTATAAAATTCTTTGTGGTCTTAGGTGCCTTATCTTCAAATAATTCAATGATAAAATCTCCCTTTGTTGTCTCAAATTTTGCTTTTTGGTTCATGCTCACCAACTCATGTCCCTCTATAGATTTTCTATCGTAATCGAATTAATAATTATATCTGTATATGGTTTTCCCCCACCTGCGGGACTGCTGTTATCCTGGGGCTCATCAGCGATATCTCGAACAACATCCATCCCCTCAATAACCACACCAAATGCCGCATAATTATCATCAAGAAACGATTGTGGTCCATCGCATATAAAAAACTCCGCAGAACCCCCAACACCAACACCCGTACTTGCCATGGATATTGCACCATCGACATGACGAACTGTTGGGTCGGATTCAAAATCAATGTTTCCATAAGGACTTGATTTTTCTGATCCATCTGCCAAATAGCGACCTGCTTGAATCATAAAATCATCCATAATGCGATAAAAAATCATACCATCATAAAAACCATCATTCACTAATTTTATGAAATTATTACAGGTTTTCGGTACCTTGTCTTGAAATAATTCAACTTTAAACACACCCTTTGATGTATCAAAAACAGCGATAGGATTACCTGTGGGTTCAGTGTTTCCATTATCATTTGATCCTGTGGCAAGAACCCACCAAACACCGGCAATGATAATGATAAGAATCACAATTAACCCAACTAGCACAAGAGATTTATTTTTCTGGTAAAAACTCTGTTTTTCAACTGGCCTTGATCGTTTACGCT
>JAHJFH010000286.1 GCA_018824925.1 Thermoplasmatota archaeon | reverse complement strand
TTTATAAAGATTTCTAAAATAAAAAAATAATGGAAAAAAATTGGGGATAATCTATGTATAGGTTATTGGCATCTCACCATCAAAAAGATCGAGCATCGTCGGGGATTGATACCAATATGTCCACCATTCAACACGCGGTTTCGCATACAAAAACGCTTCCTCCGCTGAATTAATCCCATCCATATTCCCATTCAAATCCGCAAAACCCATAAAACCTTCACTAATAAAATTCGAGAAAAACGATCCATAGGACACCGAATGTTCCTCGCATGACATCAACACCACCCGATTATCGTGTGCCAGTTCCTTGCTAAACCCAACATCAAATTGTTCCACAAAACCCAAATCATCAATACCGCCTGCTAAGAAGGGATCATCATTGAAACCACCGGCATAACAACTATCAATAATCACACATACCCCTTTTGACTGTAACAGACTTAAAAAGAAATTCAACAGATCATCCCAGATAATCGCATACCATTTCTCAAACCCCGCATACATCACCAATGCCTCATCAGCACCATCTGCCTCATCCTTCGGCCATAAATCCACTTTACCAGCATCATTCTTCAACGGAAACCCATGGGTTGTAATATAGACCAACGAATAATCATTACGACCTTCTTTTCGTATCAACCATAACAACTCACGAATCAAATTTTTCCCTGTTGCCTGCTCTCCCTTCAGCATATGGATATGATCTTCCTGCCAATTAGATGATTGCAGCAAAATAGTTTTCATCAAATTAACCGCTTCAAGCATAGATGGTCGATTCTGCTCCGGATGATTTAGATATTCACCAACCGCACACAACACTGCCCAATACTCCGTTTTCCGACCACTATCCTCTGAAGATAGTGTAGTATCAACTAAAACATTTTTTATTTTATCGATATTTGATTGCGCAATAACAGTTGTCATTGGCGTTAGCATCAACAGCCCCACACATAAAAATAACACCATACCATTGTATCTACCCATTTTTTATTTACCTCCCTTAATCTATATTTTTGAGAATAGACCTCCCAAATACACTAGGAATAAATAGTTTCTAGTTTTATAATATTTTATATTATATGTCAAATGGTGTATATAAATATAGCTAACTGCTAGCAGTTTACTGTATTTTTTTTCCAGATGAAATTGGCACAGATAATTATTGACTTTATCGTATATTGTTCAGTATTCGTGCCAACAAGGGAAAGTGACTCTGGAACCACTGCTGCCACCATAAAGAAGGATGATAAGTATATATCTTAATATCAATATCCTCAGGTTCCATTAATGGATAGTTATCATAATTTTCTTTTCCTTCAATGACTGGAATCATATAGGGAATATCTCCAATTCCATCACTTCCTGATATGTTTTGTTGTGGTCCAGAAAACAGGTCTTCACCAGTATAATCAATCCAATAATTTCCTCCTGATGGATACCCATTATCCCAAAAATTTATTTGGTCGCCATATTCGAGAGCCGGTTCACCATTATCAATAAAGTTATTGTGATGAACCTCATTTAATTGCCCGCCACCCATACACATGCTTAAGAAAAGGCCAATACCCTTATTTGAGGTTATATTATTATAGAGTATCTGGTTGTTTTGCGACATTATCATATAGATGCCCGCATTGTTGTCTGAAATATCGTTATGAGTGATGATATTATCTGAATGGTAATACGAAATAGTATGAGCAAAATATATACCATCGGAATTATGGGTGATACGATTATTTTTGATTATATTATGGCTGCTACCATATATTTCATCAGGGGATGAAAATAAAATACCTGTGTTATGTCCCGTTATTGTTGTGTTTTCTATAATGCCATTTTCTACATTTGAAAATACGAGTCCATTTCCTTTTTTAAATTGATTATATAGATAGCAGTTCCTAATCACAAAATATACATTTACATTTTGGATATATATTGCTGGGTTCAGAATATTGGATTTTATAATCCATCCTTCAAGTATATATGGGTTGTTTTCAGTACCACCCCCACTTGTTATTCCATTTGCTCTTGTGAAGTTATTATTTCCTTCGATGAATATTGGTCGATGTGGTAGGTAAAATGAAGAATTATTTTGGAATTCCTCAAATATATTTGCAGTTATACTCGGTGCCACTGTTACCCCAAGAAATAATAAATATCCGAGCAGGGCAAACCATTTTATTGGGCGTGTTTTCATAAAATCACAATCTCATCAATCTTAACCTGTCGAGCAAATCCAATGAAGAAGGTATTACTTCTACCTATCTTTAGTCCTTTAAATCCGTTGATGCCCTCATATATCTCATATAATCCTGTACTGATACTTGGATGGTGAAGTATTAGACGATGACTTATTGATAGGTTGCCTTTAAGTGTCCCTTCCCATTTCTTTACACCGTTTAATCCTATTGTGTTAATCCATCCTTGAGCATAATATGTTTCATCCCAAAGTGGATTGTATACTCCCAATCCAACTCTTCGGCCAAGAGGTGGCGTTAAATAACCTC
>JAHJFH010000285.1 GCA_018824925.1 Thermoplasmatota archaeon | reverse complement strand
CCAAGGCGAAGATACTCCTTTACATAATATTGCACAAAGATAACTCCAGATTCCTATATTTACTAAAACATACGCATAGAGTATTGTTCCAGGTATGACATTAATATTTGCTGATATATATCTTTCTTTCGAGAGATTTACAGTGTAATCACTATTTTTTTTGGGATAACCATAAATAGAGCTATATAATTCAGTGAATCTGAAAATGAGTTCTGTGATAGCTTGGCTGCGCATTATCCGCCCTCCCATAGTTTTTATTAGTTTTCTAGGAGCGCTTGTCGGTGCCCTGAATGCATCAGCATATCTGAATAACGGTCCAATCAATCTTTCACTTTATCAAATCATCATGATTATATTAGGTGCTTCAGCACTTGCTGCAGGCTTAATGATTCACAATGATGTAACTGATCTTTTATCAGATAAAGTCAACCGCCCGCATAAACCTCTTCCAGCTGGTAGAATTACAATTCAAACCGCACGAATAGCAGGTGTTCTTCTCATGGTGTTATCAGTTTTTATCGCTCTTCTCATAACTATAGATCTTAAGAGCTCGGTAAGCATCATTGAACAACTCAATTGGACCTGTGGATTCTTCACTCTTCTGATAGTCATTGTAGGTTTATACTATAATTATTATGGAAAATTCCATAGCCTTATAGGAAATATTACTGTTGCCTTTGGAGTTGGTGCAATACCATTTTGGGGTGCTATAGCTATAGCACATGAACATCTTTTGCTTATGGTACCGCTTGCATTTGCGATTTTTATTCAGGAAATCGGGCGAGAAATCATGGTTAATGCTGGAGATTACCAAGGAGATCTCAAAGCAGGATTTCAAACCCTTCCCGTTCAAATCGGTCGAAAAAAAGCTATGTGGATTGCTCTTATTTTTTATCTTTTATTTATCCCGATATATCCCATTCCATATTTTGGATGGTTTGGCGCAGATCCTGTGTTTAGTTCCTCCTATTTTTATATTATAGGGGGTACCGTTTTTGCAATTTCTTTATTGTTAACTTGGGTGTTGACCTATCTTGTTGTGATAAAAAAAGATGAGGAAAAGATATGGTCCGCCTTTGAACGCTATGAACGGACTGGTACTCGAGCGATGGTTATTTTCTTTCAAATTATGCTCCTTCTGGAAGCTTTCTACTAACAGTATCGTCGTATCTATTTTTTCATGACATACTTATGGATAGCTCGTGCTGTTTTCTTTCCAGCACCCATAGCTAAAATAACAGTTGCGGCACCTGTTGCAATATCCCCTCCAGCGAATATACCAGGAACTGATGTTTGTCCATTTTCATCAGTAATAATCGTACCCCATTTTTCAACCTTTAATTCTTTAAATGTTTGCGGAATCAAGGGATTTGGGCTTTGCCCAATGGCGATAAGGGCGGTATCAATATTGAACATAACTTCGGAATTGGGTATAGGTACTGGTCGTCGTCTTCCACTATCATCAGGTTCTCCAAGCTGCATTGAGATACATTTAACTGCTTGTAATTTACCTATCGCATCCCCAATGAATTCAATAGGGTTTGTAAGCAGATGAAACTCAACACCCTCCTGTTTTGCATGTTCAATTTCCTCAGCTCGTGCGGGCATCTCATTTTCTGTTCGTCGGTAAATGATTAATGATCGTTTTGCCCCCATCCGTAAGGATGTTCGTGCGCAATCCATCGCGACATTTCCTGCGCCAAAGGTTGCTACAATCTGACCAACAGAACAAGGGGTATCATACTTTGGAAATTCATAGGCCTTCATCATATTCACTCGTGTGAGAAATTCATTTGCCGAATACACACCATCAAGACTCTCACCAGGGATATTCAACCATTTAGGTAAACCCGCGCCTGTTCCGATAAATATTGCATCATAGATTTTTTGCAGCTCATTAATAGTAATAGTTTTACCAACGACGATGTCATAATTAATATCAACACCCAATTTTTTGATATAATCAACCTCAGCATGGACAATCGTTTTTGGTAATCGAAATTCGGGGATGCCATACATTAGGACACCACCTGGTGCATGGAGCGCTTCAAAAACCGTAACTGTATGTCCCATCTTTGCAAGATCACCAGCACAGGTAAGACCCGCAGGACCAGAACCAACAACAGCAATTCTTTTTCCCATGGACTTAACTTTTTTGGGGCGTTTCATACCTTTGTTCCGTTCATAATCTGCGATAAAGCGTTCTAATCGACCAATACCAACTGGATCACCAAGTTTCAATAGCGTACATTTTCCTTCACATTGTCCTTCATATGGACAGACCCTGCCGCTAATTGCGGGTAGCGAATTTTTTGATTTGATAAGCTCTGCGGCCCCATCCAATTTTCCCTCTGAAATCAATTTAATAAAATCGGGTATATCAATTTCTACAGGGCACCCCTCAACACATGGTTTGTTTTTACATTGGAGACAGCGTTTTGCTTCAGCTATAGCGGTTTCCTTGCTGTAACCTTGGGGTACCTCATTGAAATTTTTTATTCGTTTTTTGGGGTCTTGTTCGGGCATTGGATGTTTGGTCTTTTGTACCGCCATTTGTTTACACCTCTGACAAATTGCATGCATGCTCTTCTTCACAGACAAATCGTCTATTTCGAAGCATGAGATTGTCAAAATCGACTTTATGGCCATCAAATTCTGGACCATCAACACAAGCAAATTTGATTTTCCCATCGATAGTAACTCTGCAGCCACCACACATACCGGTCCCATCGACCATTATGGGGTTGAGACTTACAATAGTTTTAATATCATATTTTTT
>JAHJFH010000284.1 GCA_018824925.1 Thermoplasmatota archaeon | reverse complement strand
GATCCTTCTGTAAGTAGGGTTCTCCTTGGTAGATGTACATATGTCCCACTTTGATGGTTTATCATGAATTGTCTTATGATAATCACCAGAAGGGACATATGTCCTGTCCTAACACAATATTCTAAGACGTCAATCATCGATATACTCTAGTACTAGAACAACTTATTACTCCTGGATACCCATGGTAAAAAATTCCCGGTTGTTCCCAAAAAGCATAATAGATTCCCTCCCAGACTTATTCTTGGTTATTGATGCAAAAGATTGGACAGTCCGCTACGTCAATGATGCAATGGCACAAAGTCTAAATATATCAAAGAATGACCTTATGGGTAAAAATATTCTGAAACTCCTTCCACCTAAAGTCGCAAAGCTACGAAAACAACAAGGCGAAAAGGTAATATCATCAAAAGAACCCGTCTATTTTGAAGACGAACGAGATGGCCGTTGGTTTGATAATACATTCTATCCTGTATTAGACACAGATGGAACCGTCATCGCAGGAGCCGTCGTGGTAAGGGAAATCACTAAAAGTAAACTAGAAAATCTCCAGAAATTAGCTGATCAAGAAAAATATTATAGCAGTCTTATTGAACAATCAACAGACCTTATAGCCGTAATAGATACCCAAGGAATCATTCGCTCTGTCAGCACCGCTGCTACGAAACTCTTTGGATACCAGTTACACGACCTTATCAATCAACCGATGGAATCATATGTACATAAAAAAGAAATCCCACATCTTCAAAAAATTTTTCGGGAAATAATAACCACCAATACATCAGATTATCGAATTGAGCATCATATTCGTCATAAAAACGGGACATGGATAGAAGTAGAATCAATAGCAAATAATCAAATACAGAATCCTCAGATTAACGGTATCATCATCACAACTCGAGATATTACCGAGCGAAAACAAGCAGAACACGCTTTGAAAGATAGTGAACATAAATATCGGGAACTGGTTGATAATATCAATGATGGGGTATGTATCTTAGATCAAAATGGATACTTCCTCTATGTCAATAATATTATTATTGATCGATCTGAAATACCCCCTGAAACATTTAAACAAATAACAATATATGATCTCGTTTTACCAGAATTTCAAGAAATTATTCGGAATAACTATAAGAAACTACTCAAAGGAGAACATGTAACACCATTTGAAATAGCTTATAAAAATGCATCGGGTAAAACGATCTATGTTGAAATAAATGCACGATTACAAATAAATGAAACCGGGGAAATTATATTCCATGGTATTACGCGGGATATCACAGAAAGAAAAAAAGCATTAGATGATCTGCGAGAATCAGAAGAATTATATAGAACCTTGCTAAGAACATCACCAGATCCAATTCTGATAACAGATTTGCAGGGGACTATTATCGAAATGTCTGACAATGCATTACAAGTATATGGTGGTATTTTTGATAAGGAACTAATTGGAAAAAATGTCTTTTCATTTATCAGTTCTGAAGATATTCCAAGAGGACAGAAATTCTTGAGTAAAGCACTTAATGAAGGCATTTTACGGGGGATCCAATTAAAAGTTTTAAAAAAAGATCAGACAAATTACGATGCTGAAGTAAATGCATCTGTTCTAAAAGATGAACATGGTCATCCAAAAGGATTTATTGGGATATTTCGAGACATTACAGATAGAAAAATGACCGAAGAAAAAATTCGGGAAAGTGAAGAAAAATATCGATCGATATTCAATACATCCGTTGGTGCGCTAATAACAACTGATATTGATCATAAAATTACGAATATTAATCCAGCTGCTTTACGAATTCTTAGATACGATACCTCACAGGAATTGATTGGTCGTTCTACCATTGAGGGATATGCTTACCCTGAAGAGCGAGATTTGCTGATGAAGAAATTACGTGAAACAGGCTATGTGCCTAACTATGAAATCACTTTTTTACGAAAAGATGGTTCCCTTGTATATTGTTTAGGGATAGTGGGGTATCTTTATGATAAGGATAGAAAAATAACTGGTACTATAAATAGTTTCCAAGATATTTCAGAAAAAGCAAAAGCTGAAAGAGAAATAATACAGACCAGAGATTATCTTCAAAGCGTAATTAATAGCAGTAATGACATGATTTTTACTATTGATGTTAAACAGAGAATACAGTCATGGAATCTAACTGCTGAAAAAATATCTGGTTATAGTGAAAAAAAACTCAAAGGAAAACATATCATAGATGCGGGTATTTTCATAAATACTGAAGAAATGAAGACTCTTATTGTAGATACCTTCAATGGGAAACCACAAAAAACAAATGAAGTTACGCTTATTACCGTAGATGGTGATCATCGACTTTTAAATTTTTCTATATCATTAATGAAGGGAGAAAATCTGGAACCAATTGCATTATTATTTACTCTGTGTGATATAACCGAAGAAAGTACTGTACAACGTCAAATGAAATGGAGTCAAGGGTATCTCTGTATTGATAGTGATCCCGTTGTTTCGGCGTCAATGATACAAAATTTCCTCAGAGAAAATAAACATGTTTTATTGCTGTTTCGTGGCTCTTTGTCTGAGCTTCATAAATTTGAACATCACCCGAATCTTACACTAAATATGTTATCAAATGAACGTTTTCCCCAATATACAAATCTGTCGCTGCCGAAGGATGTAGAATCAGTAATCGAAGCTTTTTTAATACAACATGTTGACCCGGTAATTGTTATTAAACGACTTGATTATTTAATAAGCAGCCATGGATTTGATGAAACACTGAAGATGCTATATAGAATCCATGAACATATTCGAAAACATAATGGGCTAATGTGCATTCATATATCCAAAGCATGCCTTGACCCAGCGTCTCTGGCTCTTCTGCAGCAGGAGTTTTCAGCATTTATTGTATCAGATTTAGAGAATATTCATCTCTCGGAAGAAATAATTACCGTTTTGCAGACTATCTATAAGCTATCGAGT
>JAHJFH010000283.1 GCA_018824925.1 Thermoplasmatota archaeon | reverse complement strand
GTGTTTGGTACTCATCTGGAGACCATCTCTGATTCTGTTGTCTCGGATTATGAGTTTGCATCCACAGCCTATGATTCTGATTCCACTATTAGTGAAACTGTTGTTCTTTCTGAATATCTCAACCCACAGCCTACGGTATTGCTGGATAATGGTCTTATGGATTCGGCGTGGCCGATGAAATGCCATGACCTGCATCATACCAGCCGTAGTCCCTATGCTGCTGATGATGGGGGTGGGTTGGAGAAATGGCGATTCAAAACAGGATCACATGTTGAAAGCTCAGTAGTGATCGATGATAACGGTATCATTTATTTTGGGGCATTTGACTCAAAATTGCGTGCAATTTATCCCAATGGTACCTTGAAATGGGAGTATAAAGTCGGTGATTATATTTGGTCTGCCCCGGCATTAGCTGATGATGGCACAATCTATGTCGGATCCTTTGATGATAAAATCCATGCTCTTTATCCTAATGGTACTCGGAAATGGGTGTTTCAGTCAGGGGGTTCAATAGCATCATCTCCAGCAGTAGCTGATGATGGAACCATATATTTTGGGACTGAAGGATTTCCAGATGATGGTGGTTGCCGAATTCATGCTCTAAATCCAGACGGTACAGAGAAGTGGTTTTATCAAACCGCGTATAAAATAGCCTCTGACCCCGCGATTGGTGATGATGGTACCATCTACATTGGTTCAGGTGACACCTATGTTTATGCACTGAATCCCAATGGGACGTTGAAATGGCGGTTTAAGACTGGTGACTGGGTGAAAGCCCATCCCGCGATAGCCAATGATGGCACGGTCTATATTAGTTCGTTTGACGGGTGGTTGTATGCCTTGAACCCGGTTAATGGGTCGTTGATTTGGAAGTATACGGATGGTGGTGATGAAGCTAGCCCCGCTCTTGGTCCCGATGGCATTATCTATCTTGGCAACAGTCATTTAAGAGCGATTTACCCAAACGGTACCCTGAAATATAGCGTTGATCTCGGATCAAACATCTATCATGCTTCCCCAGCATTATCTGCTGATGGTGTGTTGTATGTGGGTGCGGGAAACTCGATTTTTGCAGTGGATTCATCTGATGGCAGTGTGTTGTGGCAGAAAAATATTGCAAATGAGGGCGTGGATTCATCTCCGATCATTGGACCTGATGGTATGGTCTATATCGGCTCTGGTTCCCGGAAAAGGATTGACGTGTATGGATCATCATCATTAGGGTATCTGCATGCATTTGGACCTGTAGCATCGAACAGTCCTCCCGAAACACCGGTTATCACAGGTTCTGTTCGGGCACGGGTGCATGAGTGGCAATGTTACAAGTTTACCACCGTTGATCCGGATTTGAATCCTGTATCATTCTATAGCGAATGGGGTGATGATAATTTTACCAACTGGACGATGGAGGCAGCGAGCCAGGAAATTGTTTGTATTAATCATGAATGGCAGCGGCGAGGATCGTATACTATTCGTTGTAAAGCCCGTGATACTGTTGGTGCTGAGTCTGATTGGGCGACTTATGCTATACGCATACCCTACAGCTACAGTTATCATCCGGGTTGGCAATGGCTCCAAAGTCTCTTCCCTCTCTTGTCAAGATTGCTTAATCTATTAGGAGGGCTCCTATGAAACAACCTCTTTGCCTAGGCATTATCCTTATCTTTCTCATTAGTGGTATTAGTCCATTGGTGTTTGGCAATGATGTTACGACAACAGCTGATGAACCGTATCTATCTGCTAGTGAGTGTGCCTGGTTAGATAATACCGACCAACCCCTAACAAAAACGTCTCAACCTAGGGATAGTGAATCATTTTCTAATGATAGACTCCTTGCACAGAACCAGATAGAACTCTATCTAGCACAATCCACAGGTTTGCTGGTTGGTCCGATGAACTCAGCATGGCCCATGACCTGTAATGACCAACACAATACGGGGAGAAGTCCCTACAGCACATCCCATATAACTGGTTTGGAGAAATGGCGGTTCCGTTGCGGTGGTTCTAACTCTGGCTCGGTTATCGATAAGGAGGGAAATATTTATTTCGCTGATTGGAAAGAATTTGTTATTTCGGTTGCTCCGAATGGAACTGAGCGCTGGCGGTATAAAATGGGCGGTTCTGTTCAAGCCAGTTCACCAGCATTATCGGAGGATGGCACCCTATATATTGGTGCTTGGGACTGGCATATACATGCTTTTAATATCACCACAGGACAACAAAAATGGGAAAGGGGTTTAGGGGATTTCATCGATTCATCACCAGTCCTTGCTGATGACGGAACAGTCTATGTAGCAAATCTTGGTGGGGTAGTATGGGCACTCAACCCCAATGGAACAACCAAGTGGGTGTATGATACCCATGGTTCTGACATATGGGGAGATATTGCTATTGCCGATGACGGCACGCTATATGTCGGTGCACATAGCGGGTATCTTTATGCCATTTACCCGAATGGGACGCTTCGCTGGAAATACAAAACAGATGATGTGATACGAGGCACACCCTCCATCGGTGATGATGGTACCGTATACACCTATTCCTGGGATGACTATCTCTACGCATTTTATCCCAATAACGGGACGGTGAAATGGCGGACCAGTTTCCCCCTTGGTGAAGAAACCAATGTCGCTATCGCCACAGATGGAACCCTGTACTATGGTGGTGAAGACCTTTGGGCGTTTTACCCCAATGGCACCTTGCGGTGGGTGTTTGACCCCGGGGAGCATCATCAGATTGATTGTTCGAATATTGCGATTTCTGCTGAGGGGACCCTGTATTTTGGTACACAGGTCAATGAGGTTGATGGCGGCGACATTGTGGCGGTGAACCCTGATGGGACACTGAAGTGGCGGAAACGTATTGCTGATGCATGGGTGTGGTCCTCACCCTGTATTGCTGAGGATGGGACAGTGTATATTTGTTCTCAGTGGGACC
>JAHJFH010000282.1 GCA_018824925.1 Thermoplasmatota archaeon | reverse complement strand
TGAAAAAGCGGCTGCTAAATCATGATATGAATTGAATTCAATATTTCCACCAAAACGCCCCGGTCGTTCAATTACAAAAGGTTGATTGTGCAATTCAGGAAATATTACATATTTACAAATATCAAGCACTGGATTATCATCGATTTGTTTTTCTGGGCAATATGCCTTACTTAGTTTCTTTTTGACAATCTCAGGAGTATCATGTATAGATAGCATTGAATCCGGTTTACTTTTACTCATTTTTATTTCTATCGGATCCATTCGTCCACCAGCCTGCAATCCAGTAAGTAATGGAGTATGTACTGCAACTGGAGATTTTCGCCCAAGTTTTTTTGCAACATCCCGAGCAAGCATATGCGCATGTCGTTGATCCATACCTCCGTAGGCTACATCAAGATCCAGATAGAATATATCTGATACTTGCATTGCAGGATAGAATAATTTTGAGAGATCTCTCTCAGCTTCATTTTCACTACGACCCATAATATCCATTGCTCGTTTAACTCGTTTTACTGATGTAGCCTTAGAAGTTTTTAAAACCGTTTCCCAATACGTTGGGTCACTAACATAATCACTTGCATATACAAACGAAACTTGTTCTTTAGGTACACCCATCGCCAAAAAACAATCTTCCATATATTTTCCGCAAAGTTTGATTTTATCAATATCGCCACCTAACTTATCATTTATGTATGCATGCCAATCAGCAAGCAAAATTGTAAAATCAAATCCACAAGATATGAAATCTTTTATCTTATTTGAACAGATTTTCCAGCCGAGATGAACCGTTCCTGATGGCTCAAATCCAATATATGCCCGTGGTTTTTCTATTTCGAGTACCTTGTGTAATTCTTTTGGTGTGACGATTTCTTCGGTATTTTGAACAAGCACTGAATATTTATCCATAACATTCATCGGAATGGCAAAAGCTATTAAAGGATATTTCGCTTGAAAATAACTAATATATCTCTTATTAGTGACTTAGTTTTTTCACAATATAATCAACAGTTTGTGGTGCTACACCAAGATAATTTTCTGGTTTAAGTGCTTCTTTTATTTCCATTTCTGAGAGGTATTGTGTTACCTGTTGTTTCTTTTTTAAAATTGTGTAGAGATCAGTGTTATGAGCAAGTGCCTCCATAGCAGAAGTGCGCATAAGTTCATGAGCATCACCGCGCCCCATGCCCTTTTCTACAAGTTTTATCATGATTGATTCAGCCATAGGCAGCCCTCGAGATTGCTTCAGATTTTCTTGCATTCGTTCTGGGTAGACTTTCAAATTGGTAAATACGCGATTCATCTGATATGTAATCCAATCGGTGAGAATAAGGGCGTGTGGAAGAATAAATCGTTCAGCAGATGAGTTACAGAGATCCCTTTCATGCCATTGTATTGCATTTTCAAAACCAGGAATAACCATGGTACGAACAACCCGTGCAAGACCTGATACTTGCTCACAAAGAATTGGATTCTGTTTATGAGGCATAGTAGAAGAACCCACCTGCTTTTCTGTTTCAAAAGCTTCTGCAGTTTCCCCAATTTCACTACGTTGTAAGTTTCGTATTTCAGTAGCGAATTTTTCCATACTTGCTGCGATATTTGCCAGTATACAGAGGAGTTCGATATAGCGATCGCGTCCAACTATTTGTGTTGCTCCCTCTTCTACGCCTAATTGTAATTCTTGCATGACAAGCTGTTGTATTTTTAACGCTTGTTTTCCAAGAGCGGCTCCAGTTCCTACAGCACCAGACATTTTCCCAACAAGGATTCGACTAGAAGCCTCATGAAGGCGTTCCATGTGTCTATCGACTTCGAGAGCATATACCGCCATTTTAAGACCAAAGGTTGTGGGAATTGAGAATTGTCCATGGGTACGTCCCGGCATTACAGTATTTTTGTGTTTTTTTGCTAATTTGAGAAGCGTATTTCGTAACTGTTTTAATTGGATTTTGAGAAGGGTTAATGTTTGGGCAAATTGTAGTGCGTTAGCGGTATCAACAATATCATAACTTGTTGCACCAAGGTGGATATATTTTCTTGCATTTCCAGTGCAGACTTCACTGAGTGCTCTAGTGACAGCCATTATATCATGGCGAGTATCTTTTTCTATTTCTCTTACTCGATCTACCTTGACATAACTAATGTTGGCTTTTTTTGTGATTTCCTTAGCGTCTTTTTGTGAAATATTACCTACTGCAGCGTGTGCTCGAGCTAGTGCTGCTTCCACATCAAGTAGATATTGTAATTTGCTTTCTTCACCAAAAATATCTTTTACTTCTTTTCTGCCATAGCGGAAATCTAAGGGGCATACTGAGTTATCCATAAAGAATCATGCACTGAATGAAGATGTTATTTAATGACTTTTTGGCGAGAATGTTTTGTTTATTCTATTTTTTCTAAAATTTGATTAAGCTGATTAGCGATTTTTTGGAGACGGGGGTAATGTCGTCTGAGTTTTTGGACTAGTGTGTGTACTTGTGTAAGTGTGCCAAAAATGAGGATAGATACAGATTCATTTTTAAGGTAAAAAGTTTCTTTTGGTATAGCAACGTCACCACCAATGGAGAGCATGTCTTGTTTGATGATGATGGCATCTTGTGTATGTATATGATGTAATTTGATATGTTTCATTATTGCTTTAGGGGTCATTATTGGGATGCTTTTTGGGTCTACCTGTATATTTTCGATTGCTTGTTTGGCTTCGATTAGAGTGGAAATGGAGAGGAGTTCAATAGTTGTTTCTGTCATTGGTATAATTGAATTATTTAAAGTTTATAAAGACTCTGTATAATATTGGTGGTTAGGTTGTTATTTATTGAAAGGTACGTATGTTTTGCACCTTCGTCTAGCTGAAGATAAAAAGCTTTGTTTTGGTACTCGTTTCTCAGCGTTGTTTAAAAAAGGGGATTATGTGTATGTAGGTTCAGCATTAAATAACTTAGAAGCACGTCTCCGAAGGCATATGTCTAATGTTAAAACATTTTTTTGGCATATTGATTTTTTAGTACAGCATGCTCAAATTAAGAAAATTTATATTTATGAGTCTAAGATATGGATGGAATGTTTAGTCGCACAAGATTTAGCTTCGAATTTGGAAGTAATATCAAAATTTGGATCTAGTGGTTGTAAATGTGCTGGCCATCTGTTTTGGGGTGAAACTAATCTGGTGAATAGGATAATACCGCCAGTTGGTTTTTATGAATATACTCTATATCAGAAGGATTAAAATCACATGATTTTATAAGAAAAAATGATGATAACCATAATATTTTCAACTGTTGGTTCAGTTGAAGAAGCAAAGAGGATAGGTCGATATCTGGTAAAACATAAGCTAGTAGCCTGTGTAAATATCATCCCTATGATTCATTCTATATATCGCTGGAATGGTAAGATGGAGGAGGGCCAAGAATCAATTCTTCTTGCGAAAACGACTGAAGCTCTGATTGAAAAAACGATTAAAACAATCAAGGATAATCATTCCTATGAGGTTCCTGATATCATTACCCTCTCAGTTACCTCTGGTCTTGAAAGTTATCTTAAGTATATTATGAAGGAAACACAATGAAGCTTGTGTCATTGGTATCCAGTGGGATTGATTCACCTGTAGCTACCTATTTATTGTCGAAATATGCTGATCATATTATACTTGTTCATGCTGATAATCGACCGTTTACTGATGATAGAGAAATATCAAATTTTATCGGCTTAGCTAAATATCTAAAGACCATTATGCCATGTGCTATTAATGCTTTCTCTATTCCCCATGGGGCCCCTCTTTCAAAGTATAAAGAAACCTGTGAAGATCCTAGGTATACCTGTATCATATGTAAACGAATGATTATACGATATGCTGCTGCTTTAGCTCAAGAATTCGGTGCTGAAGGAATTATAATGGGCGATTCTTTAGGTCAAGTTGCTTCGCAAACCCTCCGAAATTTACAGATTATTGATCAAGTAGTATCATTACCTATTCTTCGTCCCCTTATAGGTTATGATAAGCAAGAAGTTATAAAAATAGCTAAACAAATTGGTACCTATGATCTATCTATTCAAAGATCATCAGGCTGTTTTGCAGTCCCATCGAAACCAGCGACGCAAGCGCAACTTTTACCAATTCTGCAACACGAGGAATATATGAATATACAAGCATTGGTTTTAACAGCATTTGAAAATAAAAAGAAGATATCATTGTGAACGCAATTTTTCCAACCAACCATTTTTTGCATTTGGTACCGCATCTCGAAAACTAATGTAAGGTTTAATGTCAATGACTGGAGTTTCATTGATCGCATCTAAGCCTGTAACTAGTAATCGATTCTTATTTCTGCTAATTATGGTTACTACGGAATAACCAATCGGATTGGGTCGATGAGGTGATCGTGTAGCAAAGAGCCCATGAGGTGTTTGCTCCCAAGGTGTTGTTACTAAAAGAGAATACCCCTGTGATCTGTGGAGCCAATATATAACATGAAGATGTGTAAAACCATCGATATCTGTAAGTGCATCTTGATAATCCGGATAGATTTCGATTTCCATGGGTGTACCGTCACTCATACATGGTGCATCTTTCGGTGTTTCATAAGGAGAAAGAATAATTCCGATCATTTGGAATTCGACTGGCATGGTTTTCATAGTTTCACCACACTCAATTTTACATATATAAATGATAACTAAAATTATATAGAATAAAAGCAGGAAACAAATAATAATTTCAGTGGTTTTTTTGTGTAAAACCGAAGATTTATATACCCTGCAATTATACTACATAATGTAGGAAGACTAAGGTTAAATACTATATGTTGTATATGGAGTGTTGGGATGAATTGTCCTTATTGTACTCACCATGAGACAAAAGTAACTGACTCTCGCGATACTGGAAAATACACGATACGCCGTCGACGAGAATGTCTCGAATGTAATCGACGATTTACCACCTATGAACATATAGAAATGACACCTATGTATGTTATAAAAAAAGATGGGCGTCGAGAAAACTTTGACCGCATGAAAATTAAATTAGGTATCATGAAAGCTCTAGAAAAACGCCCAATCGGACACGATCAAATCGAAGAGCTACTTGATTCTATTGAAGAAAAAATCCGTCGAAACGGAAAAGAAGAAATTGAAACTAAAACAATTGGAGAAATAGTGATGGACGCGTTAAAGGAAATCGATCAGGTCGCGTATATCAGATTTGCCTCAGTCTATCGCTCTTTTACCGATGTTACCTCGTTTCAAAATGAGATTAAAGAATTAATACAGAACTGTAGAGGAGAGATAAAGAAATGATCAGAAAAATTAGAAAACGAGATGGAAAAGTCGTTGATTTCAATCCAATCAAAATTACTGAAGCCATTTGGAAAGCAGCACAAGCAGTAGGTGGGAAAGACTATCAAAAAGCAACTGAACTTACAACCAAAGTCATAGATCTTTTAGAAAAAGAAACAAAACGAGGTGAAATCCCCACTGTCGAACAAGTACAAGACATGGTAGAAAAAATCCTCATCGAAGAGGGTCATGCACGTACTGCAAAAGCCTATATCTTATACAGAAAACAACATCAAGATATTCGTGAAATCGGTGGCCTTCTAAAAGATATCGACGTCGTTGACGACTATCTAAGTATGATGGATTGGAAAGTCAATGAAAACAGCAATATGAGTTACTCCCTTCAAGGTCTAAATGTCTATGCAACAGAAAATATCATCTCGAACTATTGGCTTAATAAAATATATCCCCCAGAAATTGGTGAAGCACACACCAATGGTTTTTATCACATCCATGATCTTGGCACCCTGGGGGCATATTGCGTTGGCTGGGACCTAAAAGACCTTCTTCTCCTCGGTTTTAAAGGTGTTTCTGGAAAAATAGAAAGTAAACCAGCAAAACATTTCAGCACTGCACTTATGCAAATAGTTAATTTCCTCTATACCCTCCAGGGGGAGGCGGCAGGTGC
>JAHJFH010000046.1 GCA_018824925.1 Thermoplasmatota archaeon | reverse complement strand
GACAAATCCTCGTTATAATAGGCGGTTAAGCGAATTGCAACGACTAATGCAAATGATGTCGCGAGTAATTCAGGTATCTCATAATTTTTTGTTAAAAAAATCAAAATTAATGCAAATCCCGTGAAAAAAAGGGTTGCAACAAATGGAAATATCATAAAATAATCTAAACACCCTTTAAGATAGGGATGAGCGTTTTGTTTAATACAAAAACAATCTCGTTGAGCAATAAATCGATAAAAATACCAAATCAGAATTGAATATATTGCTAGGGAAATAACCAAATACAGTAATGAAAGCAATAACGATACATCTCCCTCAAGCAACTTTTGAACAGAAAACTGAGCTAATAAATTTGATACCTCAGAAATTTCTATAGAAACCCACTCTCCTTTCTATGTACTTAATCCAATACCGTCTCAACCATGATACATTCTACCATTGTACCTTTAAATAGCTACCGTGGAAAAATACTGTATCGGAAAATAAACAAGCGGCATCAAATCTATTTCAATTGCTTTAAAATAATATCAGCAGCCTTTTTTCCTGATAAGAACATTCCACCAAAAACAGGTCCCATTCGAGGAGATCCAAATACTGCATTTGCTCCCATACCCACGATCAGTAATCCCGGATAGACTTCCTTAGTGTTTTCAACAACGGTTTTTTCCCCAAGATCAGCACACATAGAACGCTCTTTTTCAATGTCACCACTTTTGGTATTCAACCGTCCTACCTTATTGCGGACTATATGACAGATTTCCGCTGCGTGACCTGTTGCATCAATGCAATATTTTGCTCGAATAGATAACGGATCCACATGCAAGTTGGCAATCTCAACAGCACTCCAATTAATTACAAACCCGTTCACCCGATTTCCGGATAATAATACATCCTCAACAGATATGGTATTGAAAATACGTACCCCCGCATCGATCGTGGCAGCACATAGTTTTGAGGCAACCTCGATGGAATCAGCACTATAATACCCCTCTTTTTCATCGATTAAATGAATACCCACTTCTTTGAGGATATGTTTTGATTGTTCTTGAACGACTAATACTGGGAAGGTCATGCCACCACCCCAAATACCACCACCGATGGATAATCGTCGTTCGAATATTACGACTTTTTTTCCTGCAGCAGCAAGATATCGGGCTGCTGTTAATCCTGCCGGACCAGCGCCAGCGATAGCAACATCAACATCAAAATGGTTTTGGAATTCGTGAGCAAATCGGCGGAATATAGTTTGGGTTACAACAACATCATCTAAGGAAATACCAACACCCCTTTTTTGACGGGTAATTCTCCTCATATTCTTAAAGATACCGCTAAGACTTTAAACCCCTCACAACTAGTGGTTTTTTTGTGCATGCTATTACCAAAGTTGAACCACATGATTTGATATCATTAACAAAACTTGTGTATGAAACCCTTCCTGAACGATATAGTCCATTATTATTTACACAGTTATATGAAACCACACCAGATAGTTTTTTATTAGCAAAGTTTGGACAACGAATCATTGGATATATTATTGGGATAAAAACCGAGGTAGGAGTGATGCGTATATTAATGCTGGGTGTTGATAAACAGTTTCGACGAAACCGTGTTGCAACGGAGTTACTTAATCGATTTCTTACCAACCAAATCGGTCTTCAGATCCATCGGATTGAGTTAGAAGTACAGACCTCTAATATCCCTGCCATTTCCTTTTATAATAAATTAGGGTTCACGATTAAAGAACAGGTGCCTTCTTTTTATCAAAATGGTGAAGATGCATATATTATGCAGTTATGGTTGCAGACGTATTAGCTCTTTTTCTTTTTCAGTCATGAACCGATGAGCCATTTGATCTAAACGTCCCATGATTTTATCAAGTCCGCTATCATTGTGGTTTTCAGATAGCACCTCAGCGATGTCTTTGCTGAGGGTAAATACTGCTAGGGTGTGTTCACGTTTTGACTTATGGATCTGATACGGAGTGATTTCAAGTTTCTCGTAATGATGACAGTTACATCCATTGTTGTTACAGATTTGTTCAATAACTGTTCGCATCTGATATAAAAAAGTGTGAAGCTGAATAAGTTCATCCTTCTGCATGTATACTGCCCACCATCTTCGAAATACTATATTGTGTTTTTATAATTTGTTAAGATATGTTTATATACAGCCCAAAAATTAAATAAATTTAGATAAAGAAATAAAAAAGGATTATGAGAAATCAGCTTTTGTAAGAACCTTGACTGATTTCGGCATTTTCCCAACATTTCCAAGTTTAATACCTACGATTTCTTTCACATTTTTATTATTTGCAATATCCAGCAATCGTTGAGTGATAATTCCATCGAAAACAATCGCGAATACATTATCACCTTTTTTGATTTCATCAGTGAGTTCGCGCACCGGGATTTTTTCGATTTCTTTAACATTTTCATCAAGTAACACTGCTTTTAAAGAACCAGAAATGTCGGAAAGGATTTGTTTATAGATATCCTCTCGATCAACATCCTCTTTTTCCTCCTCAGGCTTTTTTCGTTTTCCTTTAGAAAAAAATTCTTTTTTCGATTTTTGGTTCTTATTTTCCTCGTCTTTACTGCTGTCCTCAAGTTTAATGTTAAACATGTCCATAAATTGTTCCCGGGGTATCTTATTTTTCAAAGATTTCATAATCAATTTTTGTGGAATTTCCTCAACCTCACGGGTTTGTGGTGCACGAGCAATGAAATCAACATCCGCCACCTGCAAAAGCTCCCGTAATATGAGTTCTCCACCACGGTCACCATCGACAAAAACAGTGGTAATCTTTTCTCTGGTTAAATCCGCGACAGTCTTTGGTACATTTGTCCCACCAACAGCAATCACATTTTTAATACCATATTTTAGAAGATTTAGTACATCACGTCGTCCTTCTACGATTATGATGGCATCACTTTGTTCAATGTGTGGTCCTGCGGGGCAATGATCTGAACCATAGGAGGTGATTTCCTCAACCTGTACCGCCTGTCGAACATTATCGGCGATGGTTTCACCATCCATCTTGCTTTTTTCCATAACCTGATTCAGCAAAGACTTGGCTCGTTCAATTACCTGTTTACGCCGGGAAACACGAACATCCTCAACTTCTTCCACATTTATTTTTGCTTTACAGGGTCCAACACGGTCAATGCTTTCAAACGCTGCAGCAAGAATTACCGTTTCAACCCTATCTAAGGATGTAGGAAGTGTGATAGTACCTTCGCTTTTCCCATTTTTTGATTCTAGTTCAACTTCTATTCGGCCAACACGAGCGGATCGTTGCAGTTCTCGAAGATCTAATTCATCACCAAGTAATCCTTCTGTTTGGCCAAATATCGCGCCAACGACATCAGATTTTTCAATAATGCCATCGGCCTTAATGTGGGCCTTAATCAAATATTTGGTTGTTGATGGATCGATAACCATTATATACACCTCAGTATGGTAACTCAATACAAGTTTGAGAAAAAAAGCACTTCTTACCAGACTACGTCACTAGGTTTTTTATTTTCACTACCGTTTTGGTTCTCTATTAAGGGATTGGAAGGGTAAATTCATGTCAACCTCTTAAAGTGAAGAGAGTTATTTATTAAGTGCCATTTTTCAAATAGCTGAAATATTGAGTATAAACTATACAGCTTTGCGTCATATTTAAATGTTATGCTAATATTCAGTGTCAGACTTTTATGTCAAAGAAACTATTTATCGGCGTCGCGTGGCCATATGCAAATGGGTCATTACACCTCGGACATATCGCAGGATGTTATCTCCCTGCAGACATTTTTGCTCGTTTTCACCGTCTCATCGGTAACGACGTACTCATGGTCTCAGGAAGTGATGAACACGGAACACCCATTACCATCACGGCTGAACGAGAAAAAACCACGCCTCAAACCATCGTTGACCGCTACAATAAAGAACACACTGAAAACATGCGCGCGTTTGGCATCAGTTTTGATCTATTTACCCGAACAACCACCAAAAATCATACCACAACCGTCCAAGAAATATTTACAACGCTATACAATAAAAATTATATCTATGAAAAAAGCATCGAACAATACTACTGTATAACCTGCCAACGATTTCTCCCCGACCGTTATATCGAAGGAACCTGTCCTCATTGTCATGATGAGGATGCCCGAGGAGATCAATGTGACACCTGTGGGAAGCTACTTGACCCCACTGAACTTGTGGCAATACGCTGTAAACTCTGTGGAAGCACCCCAGAAAAACAAATCACCAATCACCTCTTTTTTACTCTCAGTAAATTTGAAAAAAAACTTCTCACCTGGCTAAAAGACAAAAAACAATGGAAATCAAATGTCATCAAATTCACCAATAATTGGCTAAAAAATGGGCTCCATGACCGCGCCATCACCCGAGATATCGAATGGGGCGTCAAAGTACCAATACCTGGATATGAACAAAAACGCATCTACGTCTGGTTTGATGCCGTCATCGGTTACCTCTCAGCAAGCAAACAATGGGCACAGGACAACCATACTCCTGAGAAATGGCAGGAATGGTGGGAAAACCCCACCGCAAAACATTATTATTTCCTAGCCAAAGACAATATCCCCTTCCACTCCATAATATGGCCAGCTATACTCATGGGATACAATGAACACCTCAATCTACCTTACGACATACCCGCCAATGAATACCTCTGCCTCAGCGGCGAACAATTCTCAAAAAGCCGATGTGTTGCTATCTGGGTACCAGACATCCTCAAACAATATGACCCCGACGCTATCCGCTATTACCTCTCCATCAACATGCCTGAAAACAAAGACGCCAACTGGACATGGACCGATTTTATCGCAAAAAATAATGATGAACTTGTAGGTGCTTACGGCAACTTTATCCACCGTGTCATAACCTTCACCCACAAAAACTTCAATATCATACCCTCTCCAAACGCACTTACCGAAATGGACAAAGAAGCACACACAAAAATCAGCCAAACACTCATCCAAGTCCATGATGCCCTCAATCATTGCAACTTCAAAAAAGGTCTCCGATCCGTCATGACCCTCGCACAATATGGTAATTACTACTTTGATCAAATGCAACCATGGCAACTCGTTAAAGAAGATAAAGACCGTTGTGCCACCGTCCTTCACACCTGTCTACAAATAGTACAAGCACTCGCTGTTGCCATGACTCCCTATCTCCCTTTTTCATCTAAAAAAATATGGCATCTACTAGGTTTCACCAAAGACATTCAAAGCTGGCAAGACGCCACAATACCGCTAAAGGTAGGCTCAAAATTAGACAAACCCAACCCACTCTTCAAAAAATTAGAATTGGAGGAATGTATAATGCAAGAAGATCCATTTGGAAAATTAGACCTTCGAGTCGCTGAAATAACGGATGTCCAACCACATCCAAACGCAGATAAACTCTATGTTATAGAAATCAACCTCGGCCCCCTTGGTAAACGAACGATAGTTGCGGGAATGCGCCCCCATTACCTTGCCGAGGAACTCACCGGAAAACATATTGTAGTAATACTGAATCTAAAACCAGCAAAAATCCGGGGAATAGAATCAAAAGGTATGCTACTTGCCGCAACCGACGCGACAGGTATCGTCTCACTTCTCAATCCAAAAAATTCCCAACCTGGTGCCGAAGTCTATATCGAAGGAATCCCCCGAGAACCCGTCCCCGAACTAGATTTTAATGAATTCCTACAAATAACCATAACCATAGACCCAAGACAACAAGCCGTTTACAACAATAAACCATTACAAACAAAAACCAATAAAGTATATAGCGATAAACCAGTTTCAGCTGGTGCAAAAATTTCCTGAGGGAGTGAAAATAACATGACAACAACCATCCCAACTACTGATATTCCCTTGAGTGTAATAAGCAAAGGAAAAGTTCGAGACTTGTATGCCCTTGATCAGCACCTTTTAATGATTGCAACCGACAGAATAAGCGCCTTTGACTATGTTCTCCCCGACCCCATCCCCTTAAAAGGAATATGCCTAACTCAACTCTCAAAATTCTGGTTCAATAAAACCACCCCCATAGTCCCAAATCACTATCTCACTACCAACATCGCCAAATATCCAACAGACCTCCAACCATACAGCTCGATATTAAAACATCGTAGTATGATCGTAAAAAAAACCAAGGTCATACCCATCGAATGTATCGTCAGAGGATATATCTCAGGATCTGCCTGGAAATCCTACCAAAAAGATGGAACCGTCTGCGGAATTAAACTCCAATCTGGGTTAAAAGAATCAACTAAATTCCACGAACCACTTTTCACACCATCAACCAAAGCAACAACCGGTCATGACATCAATATTTCATATTCTCAGATGAAAGAAATCGTTGGAGATGATACAGCCACCCAACTGAAGGATTATTCAATTAAACTTTACACAAACGCAGCCCAATATGCTCGACAAAAAGGAATAATTATTGCTGATACGAAATTTGAGTTCGGATGGTATGAAGACCAGGTTATACTCATTGATGAAGCCCTTACACCAGATTCATCACGATTTTGGCCAGCTGATCACTATACACCTGGGAAACCACAACCCAGTTTTGACAAACAATATGTTCGTGATTATCTGATTTCTACGGGATGGGATAAAAACTCGAATCCGCCCCATTTACCAACTGAAGTAATTACAACAACACAACAGAAATACCAAGAAGTATATGAACGTTTAACGGGAAAACCATTTTCGTTTTCCTAACCATTTCCTCTTTTTCTTATCCTTCCTGAATTGGTACTCTCCAATCTAATCCCGGTGTTCGCACCCCGATTTTTGGGATTAATGGTAATCGTCGTTTATGTTGGCTTTTTACCCGTATGGTATGAATTCGATCAACCTCATACTCAGAAATCCTCAATTCCTGTGCTATCTGTTGAGTACTATATTTTAATTCTAAGCCATAGAGTATTTGATCAAGGATTTTATAGGTCATCCCTAATTCAATTTCATCTGTTTGACCCTGCCATAGACCAGCTGAAGGTGGTTTTATATGAAGTGGTTTTGGGATATTTAGGTAACGGGCTAATTGATAAACCTGGGTTTTATAGATATCAGCAATTGGCTGTAAATCCACCCCGCCATCTCCATATTTGGTGAAGTAACCCGTGAGCATTTCAGACTTATTTGATGCCCCACAGACAATGCCATGGAGTAAATTTGCATAGTGGTAAAGTAAAATCATACGTATTCTTGCTTTTATATTGGCTATTAATTTTTTATCGGGTTCTTCTGGAAAGGTATTATTTATTTTTTTAACGATTGGTGATATATCGATTTCGAGGTTTTTTAACCCAAATTTTTCAATAATAATTTTTTGATGTTCTGTGTCAATTTTTGGTGTAGTTTCATCTGGCATGAAAAGGCATAAAACCCTTTCGGGGCCCAATGCTTTTTTACACAGTATGGAAACAACAGCGGAATCAATTCCCCCTGATAATCCAATAACTACTCCTTCTGCATTAGCGTTACTGACATAGGTGCGTATAAATTCAGTTATGATTGTGGTGACTTCTTCAGGATTTATCGAGAGTTGATATCCCATATGGTACTCCTTATCGCCATGTAGCGATTGAGGTTTGAATGATATCATTAGCTTTTGTGATGACGTTATTATCAACAGGTGATAAAGATGCTCTGGCTATTGCCATAGGAATTCGTCGAATATAATCCGTCATGCGAAGATCTCGTCGTAGGGATGTTGAGTAATGGGTTTCGACAATATTATTCATTTCTTCAATATATTGATCGACAGCTTTAGGGGTTGCGGTTATTTTCGGTTCGAATTGTCGAGCAAGTTTTACCCATTGATCATAATATTCGTGTTTTTCTTTGATTTCTCCACCGCCATAGAATTTTCGTCTGAAAAGGTTAAGTCGTTCATCACGAGTAATGTTTTCTACTTTTATGATTAGTGCACATCGACTCATTAATAGTGGTGAAAGCCCGATATCTGCGAGGGCGTTTTTGGTAAATACTTTTGATCGTGGATTGGCAAAGGCGATCATGATAAATTCGCTTTCTATGTTTTGATGTAGTTTTGCTGAGTGTACACTACATTTTCCATTTGAGAGGAGTTCATAGCAGTATTCAATGTCTTCTGAGGGTATTTTATCAAATTCGTCGACTAATACAACCTTGTGATTCGAGTGTGGTAGTGCCCCTAAATCTCCTGTTCCAAGGTTGCAGACTAAACCTGATCGGGTTGTGTTTGCACCAATATTTGTGATATTTGAGAATTCTTCACTGATTATTTCTTTTGCCATGGTTTTGCTGCTACCTGGCTCACCTATGATGAGGCTATGAACAGGTTCTTTATAGGTTGAGAATAGGCTGGTGGCGATGACCTGTTTCATGATTTCATTACCTTGGATCTCTTGGAAAACATTCTCCCAGAACCCATCAAATCCTCGTTTTTTAGCAAAAGATTTAAGTTTATTTTCAGGGAGGTAGATTCCTCGTTTTTTAAAATCATCGAGTCGTTTGGATTCAAGGATGTCTGTTAGTTCTTCAGCTCGGCGTGCAACACGGTCAAAGCCTTTAGATTTCCGGGTGACAATCATGATGTTGCCATCGATTTTTAATGCAGCATTCCCCCAGCCCACTGCATATACATCGAGTGAGTTTAAAACGGATTTTATGATAGCACGTCCCGTTTGCTGGACCGTAATTTGGATGGTGTCATTGTCAACAACTTTAATGTCGACAATGTTTTCATTTGCGAGGATATTGCGTGCTCGTTGTATCAACATATTTCCTTTGGTTGATCCCAATCCAAGGGTAGCTGATGACATAATAGCGAGTTGTTCTAATTTTGTGATTCCCATATTTTCAAGTTTTTTACGGTCGGATGGGATTACACCAAGTTGACTTAGATCATCATCCATAGCTTTACACTCCCCTAGGTTATGGAGGAAGAGAAATTAAAATTTTGGGTAAACAAGGTTTTGGTATCATTATGGGTTTATAGACCAAGGCGTAGGTGTTTCATTTCTCTTTCAAGGTAGCGATATACCGATGCGTGTTTGCTCCCACTAAGGAGCATGTCAATTGCTTTTTTTGCAGATTCCATGACTTCAAAATCTGCAATGATGCCTATGGTGTGTCCATGGATACAGAGAATTGCGCCGGTGAGTTGTTCCATAGTGTTTTTTGTTTTGCCTTGAGTACCAATAATTCTGCTTTTTAATCGATGGATGTGGGTTTTTTTTTTGCCTACATAATCCCGGATGTCAAAAAGGAATAGTTCGACATCGTCTTTGAGGAGAAGAAGGGCATGTTCGGGTGAAAACCCTCTACCGATTGCTCGAACAACATCCTCAGCATTTAATAGTCCTAGTGGGTCTTCAGAGTTATGATTATCAAGAATTACTTCACCCTCCTCTGAATCAATGATAAGGGTAACATGGGTATGGTCCTCGATTGTTTTTTTGGTCTCACCCTCAGGTCCGATAAGTACGCCAATGCGTTCCTTTGGGATTTTTAGATATTTCATGGTTTCACCCGAGTGGATGTGATTTCATGGTAGAGTTTATCTGCATTATAGGATAAATGCCAGGTTTTAAAAAATGTAACCATATTATAAATATCTCTTCGAAGGAAATCATGGGAATTGGGATGTTCAAGTAGTACTCCTTGACCGACATCAATTAGATACGGTTTTTGACGATACCAAAGGATATTATAGGGGCTTAGATCAGCGTGGACCATATTGCCTTTTTGATACATGATTTTCATGAATTGAAGAATTTCTGCTGCAACCTGTTGTGGATGAGGGGGAACAACGTGTCTGAGTAGGGGTGCGGCAGTGTTGGCATTGCCAATATATTGCATTACTAAAACGTTGCCTAATCGTTTAATGGGACGAGGGACTCGTATTTTGAGTGCCTTGAGTCGTTTAAGGTTCTTGTATTCTTTTTTTGTCCATTCGTGGATGATATCTCGACGGGTTTTGGATTGTATGTGGAATCGTGTGTCACCATCAATATATTGTGATATATGTTTGAAGGTAAGGTTTGAGGTTCGATAGATTTTAAGGGCGACATAGCGTCCTTGTGGGGTGACAGCACGGAATATATTTGCTTCTTTGCCAGTGGATACGGGAAAATCGACATAGTCGATGACTTTATCAGAAATGAGTTTGCCTAATCGATCAAGAGTTGAATGGTCAAAAACCTCAGCAAATGTTTTCCGGTCTGTTCCTATTCGGTCTATGAGGTGTTGCGTTTGTCTATCGAGTTTTTTTATCCATTTATCATTGATGAGTTCATCAGAAGACATTAAGTTCCTCAGGTAGTAGTCCTTGTTTGCTAAGAGTGATGGATTGTGTGCGGCTGTATCGATAGATGATGTCTGCTTTTTCATTTTGGATGTCCCAAGGTTGTATAATGCAGAGATCGCCAGCGCGCACCCGAGCGCGTCGTTTCATTTTACCAGGTATACGTGCGAGACGTCCTTTTCCGTCTTCGCAGATCATATTGATACGAGAACCACCCAGTAGTCGATCTGCTATCGCAAATAGTTCATTATGGCGTTTATTAGGTAGACGAAGACGGATATATTCGCCTTCAGCTGCGTCCTCTCGATTCCTGTATTTATGGTCCACGATATCGATCATCTATCCATGTTCTGTGTTATTAATGTTATTATTAACTTTTTTATTATAAACCGAGTTCGTCGGCAATCTTTGTTAAAGCGTTAAGGCTGAGAGTAAGGAATTGTTCATGGGGAATGCCAAAATCTTCGCAGAGATCGATGCGCTTCCGGTCACATCCCCGGGCAAATGAATTATCTTTATATTTATTTATGAGTGTTGATAGTTCGACATCCTGAAGTTTTTTTGATGGTATTACTAAGGCTGTTGCGATAACCAATCCTGAGATCGCATCTGCTGCGATTAATGCTTTATCAAGGGCAGTTTCTGGTAATTGGTTGGTATGACGATAGTTATGTGATTTTATTGCATTGATCATTTCTTCTGGGAGTATGCCATCGAGGATTTGTGCTGACATTTTTGCGTGGTTGTGTGGTTCTGTTTTGGTATAGTCATAATCTAGATCATGCAATAATCCTGTCAGTGCCCAGAGTTCTTCATCTTCATGGATCGCTTGGGCGGTATCTCGAAGGATGATTTCTACGGCTAATGAATGTTTATATAGATTCTCAGTTTTGAGATATTTTTTAAGGAGTTTGAGTGCTTCATCATGGCTTAACATATGAAGGGTTGATAACCTGATGGATGCTATTAAAGTTTACGAGCTTAAATGGTATACAAAGGTTTTTGACACCGTAGTTGATTCATTTTTCGTAGGATTGTGGGTATGCGAACAATTATGGTAATAGATACTGATCATGCGGTTCATGATTTGGTTAAAGCAGCTGTTTCAGAACAGGATACTCAGGTTATTTCTATGGATAATTCTCGTGATGCACTAACATTTCTTGAAACAAAACAGCCAATTGATTTATTATT
>JAHJFH010000281.1 GCA_018824925.1 Thermoplasmatota archaeon | reverse complement strand
TCATCTTGCTGTGGTATTGTTATTTCTTTGGATGTATCGGTTCCCAGGGTCTGAGGTGCTAATGTGGTTAATAATAAACAGATGCTACTAATACAAAGAAGAAGGTTCTTCTTTTTTACCCTCATGGTTTTGTCCTCCCGAATGACATTACCTATATAGAAGGAAGATATTTAAAAAGGTTGCCCTAGATATTCATTGAATTATGTTATTTTTTGGTATTCTTTGATGGCGTTATTTATGAGAATTATGTATTCATATACATTCTGATGATTTTGAAGGGTTTTCAGGGCATTGTATTGAAGAGTGGTGGCATTATAATAATGTTCTAGATTAGTTTCAGAGAGATTTGTTCCAAGATAGGTTTCATAGTAGTGGAATGCAAAACGGGTGAGGAAATGGGCGTAATCTGCGGTGAAAGGATCGGTTGTCGTGATGGATTCGCTGAACATGCGTGATTTGCTTCCAGTATCACAATCAACATAGTATGGTTCAATATAGGTGGTGTTGAGCCAAAGCCATCGTTCCTCGCTTTTCATTAAGGGAAAAATGTAATCGGTTTTGGTATCTTGTTCATCCTCTGGGTGACAGATGCGGAGGATGATTTGTCGGTACGGTTGATGAAGATTGTGGGCTCGAGTGGTATCGATGATGACCCAGCCGTAACCAGGTACGTAATATTCCATGATGTAATGCATTTGGGTCCAGAATGGTTGATCGCCAAGGGCGAGGATAACGCGTGCAGGTATGGTGTTTGCTCGGAAAAGGGCGCAGGCAAGATGTGAGCGGCCGACGTTATCACCGTTGATGAGTAGGGTTGTGACAGCGTCTTGGTTGAAAAAGATATCAAGATTTAGTTGAAGGACAAATAGCGAATATCGGTGGTTTTTGATAAACCATGCGATGCGGTCTGCGAGGGTGAGGATGTTGGTGGTGAGTCGTTGGATTTGTCGTGCTTTATGTTGAATGAGGATGTTGTTAACTTGTATGACTTTTGTGGGTTGTAACCATTTTTGTGTGCATTGGGGTAGTTCTGTTGGTTTCTGGGGGATTTTGACGTAGAGAGGCAGGTCTTCATAATTATGGGATTTGATAAGGACCCAACAGTTAAAATGAAGGAGTATGGTTTCGTTTTTGTCTAATGGAGCAAGGGTACAATTGAGGAGTATATTGGGTTCAAGGGTGTCTGGTTGGAGGTAGTAGTGAAGGAGTTTTGTTGAGGTGTCGTTGAAGAATTCTAGGAAGAGCGGTGCTTGATGGGTGTAGTCGGGTGGGAAGGAGAAGAGGAGGGTGGTTTTGGTTGTGGTGGCTGTTGCTCTGAGGTAGAGGTAGTGTTCAACTCTGAGGAGGTGAAGGTCAGTGGTGACTGGGGTTGGTTCTATAGGTGGTGCTTCTGCTATGCTTGGTATAGTACCGATAATAGTTGCAGCTAATATAATGATAAGAAGGAAGATGGTTTTTGTTTTTTGAATGTAAGTTGGGTGCATAACTTGTTTTTAATTCCTCAACATATATTTTATTTAAAAAGTATATATATGTTTGTATAGAGACGAATTTCTTTAAAGAAAGGTTATGGTGGTATTGTGTTTAGTACGGCTCTGGGGAATGGATCAAAATCATAATATGCGATTTCAGAGCTGCCGAGTGGTATAATACCACGTATTGCGTATGGTTGGAGGAATCGTGGTTTGGTCCAGAAATTGTTGAGGAAACGGTTGAGAAAGGAGAGTTCCATGTAGGTGTTTTCAGTGTTGTATAAGAAGTTGTTGTGATGAATATTGTTGATATGGCCACGGAGAATCAGTGCGGTGGTATGATCGGTTATAGCGTTTCTACCGATATTGTTGAGCATTCCTTTTAATTGAATTCCGTTAATATTATTGTTTATGTGATTAAGAATGATATTAGAGAGTAGACAATGGAGGTCAAGGGCGAAGGTGCTGTGGGTGATATCGTTGTGCATGATATTAGTGAGTGCTGTGGAGGCTTGGATACCGATATCGTTGAAATCGATGGTATTGCCCATGATATTGGTGAGTGTGGGGGTTGCTTGGGTGGCATCGATATGTATTCCGATGGTGCAGTGGTTGATGTAGTTGCCTGTTATTTGTGTGCGTTGGGCGGTGGTGATATATATTCCGGTGGTGGGTGTGGTGATATTAAAAGAGTGTATAGTACATTGGTCAGCATGGATTGTAACGGCGGTGGTGGGGCTGTTGAGGATAGTGGTGGTTGGATTGTGGCCAGTGAGGGTGAGTGGTTTGTCGAGCGTGAGGGATTCGTTGTAGGTACCGGGGTAGACGTAGATAGTGTCGTGGTCTGTTGCGTTATTGATAGCGTCGGTTATGGTGGTGTAATTGCCAGGTCCGGTACCACCGACGTAGTGGGCGGTGCCATTTTGTGATTGGGATAGTGGTGCGAGTGATGTTGCTGGTGATAGTGTTGCTAGTAGTAGTATGGTTAGTATAATGGTTGGTGGTATTAGGTAGGTACGCAATCTTTATCACCACATATAAATAATATTATAGAATATTTAAGTCTTGCCTTAGACGGCAGTATGCATGATTATTGATTGGCATATTTATCATTTTAGGCTGGTTTTAGGAAACCAGTCAATGGCATACCAGGGGAGTCGATATCCCTGGAGAAGTGGCAATAATAACTCACCGGTGATCACTTTTGGGAGGGTGGTATGATGATCCTCCCAGTAATTCTGGTAGTATTTGTTTTGGAAGGAGTTTGAGAGATAGCTGTGTGCTCGAGGTGTTCCTCTGAAGCTGTTATGGTTAATGGTATTGCGATGGCTTCTACTTTCGATCATGATGTTACAGATGCTGTTGTTTACTAAGGTGTTGTGGGAGAGGGTGTTATCCGTTGACGAGCAGTCTAAACAGATGCCTTCAAGATTCTGAGTGAGCGTATTATTATAGAGTTGGTTATTGGAACTATATAGCATCCATAACATGCCAGCGGTACCGTTTGTAAGGGTATTATGATGGATTGTACAGTCTCTTGCATTGATAAGGATGATAGCAAAATCGGCTTCTTGGAAATCACAGTGTTGGATGGTAGTATTAGTGCTTGAAACCAGAAGGATTTGTCCTACAGTATTTGGAATGATGGTATTGTGGAGATTGAATTGGTAATAGAGTGGTTTGCCATTTACGGTATTATTCTCTATGATGTGGTGATAGTAGGATGCTTCAAAGGGTGTATATCCCATGTCTTTGTCATAGGGCGATAAAACGATACAATCATTGAGGAATATGTTATCGCGAATGATGAGTTGACGTGATTCCTTGATAAATATCCCAAGTCGATTATCTTTTATGATGTTTTGATGAATCTTGGTGTTATTGGCAATTATTCGGATTCCTGCCTGGTACCAATTTAGGATTCGATGTCCGCCACTGCCATTGCAGATAGTAAATTGTGTTATGGTTACATTATTGGCAGTTATGGTGATGGTGTTGTTGTTATTGGTACCATCGATAATGGTGGTGTATTTGTTTTGGCCATAGAGGGTGAGTGGTTTGTCAATAAACAGATTTTCTTGGTAGGGTGCTTGGTTGTCATAGACATAGATGGCATCTCCCGGGCTTGCGTTATTAATTGCTGATTGAATGGTTGAGTAGTTGCCGGGTCCATAACCTCCAACATAATGGGTAGTTTGATAGGTATTTGTATGAGTTTGAACTATGAGGGACGCTGTTGAGAATGCTGGGAGTAGAATTATTATCATGGTTGCAAGGAAAATAATCTGCCAATATGGTATTTTCATGGTACGACCCTGTTTTGTATATGAATAATATAAAATTATGATATAAAAATGTGTAGGAGATTAAAATGATATTAATTACTCGTATTATAATAATGATTTTTGTTATTCTATATGATGTTATAATGGTTTTTGGGCTGTAAGGATGAATTGCCAGTCTTTTTTTGATACCGCGACAGGGGAGACAATAAAGCCGCCAGTGACTAGCATAGTCCGGAGCTGGGGTTCAGTGTAGGCCAATGTATAGGCATCCATATGATATCGAATTACATCTCCCTGAGCCCCTCGTATAGCCATATGAAGTTTGATTAATATGAGGCTGAGTCGTGAGTAGTCTTTATTTAATGCATTGAAAATAACATGACCACCGGGTCGAAGAACTCGGAACAATTCTTTGATACTTTCAGAGGGATCTGGCCAATAGGGAATGCTGAATCGTGTAACAATAATATCAAGTAGATTATTACTAATAGGGAGTTTTCCGGATTCTGCTTGTATGATTGAAAACGATTTCTTTGATTTACGCTGGGCGAAGTGGAGCATCTTTTCTTGTGGTTCAAGACCGATGATAACCGCCTGAGGGATTTTTTGTGATATGGCAGCTGTGAGAAGTCCTGGTCCCATCCCCACATCGAGAATAATGGGTTTATCGCTGTTGGTTAAGGAAGAAACCTGATCAGCAAGTTGGTGGTATAATTCTGGGTATTTTTCCATATATCGAGCAAATCGTTCTACGGTATCATTATTGATTCCATACTGGTTTGATGTTGTCACATTCGTCAAAAGGGAGATAATGTGTGGGGTTGTGAAATATATTTGCTCGTGTCGCTTATTTTTTTTATTCATATGAACGGGTATCGCCCGATACCACGAGTTTTTGTGTTCTGAGTTCCTGGTAGTCGGTGAGCTGGGTAAATGACTCAATGTGTATTTGTTTACCGGGTGCATAGGAAACGGATATTCCTGTCAGTGCGAGATCTAGGGAGGTGTTGCTGCCATCATCGGTGAACAGGCGGAGATGTTGTGCTTTTTCGACACCAAAGTTTTGATGTATATCAGCATCTATTGATGGGGTGCAGCAGGCGCATTCAACAGGTATCCATCCCTCTGTTCCTAGTGATCCTCCTACATAGATTTCTGTCCAGGCATGAGCGGTAGCAGTTATGATCGGGGTGCTGGCATCAAGTAGGTATCCGCGGACAAATCGAGCAGGTAGGTATACTGCACGACAGAGGCTGATATATAAAAAAGAGAGATCATCACAATCACCATTTTTCAGGCTCAGGGTTTGTGCGACAGGTCGAACCCCCCCCTCCTGTGGATGTATCTGATAAGCGGTATTTGTTTTTAGCCAGATGAAGAGGGCTTTTCCAAGGAGTAGAGCATTATTGGTTTGTGCTGTTGTTTGTACTTGCTGTGCAATTTGTTGTATATCTTTGTTATTTGGATCGATGAATATTTGGGTGGTGTTTCCTTGTGGTTGGGTATATTGTGAAAAAATATTGGGATGGATAGCGGCGATTTCTGTGGTATTGAGGGCGCCAGCACCTGATATATCACTGATGAGGCTGCTTCGTGAGGTTACGGTTACATGAACGCCGAGGGTATAGGTGGTTTCATTGAATCCTGAGATGTTCCAAAAAATCATTTGGTTTCCTGCACGTGTGGTAATTGTGGTTTTTTGGTCATATAATAAAACGGGGTTGGTGGTACCTCTGAGAACTTCGGGGAAATCACAACGGTATGTGATATCGTATCGGCCTGGTCCTTGACAGTCGATGTCATAACCAAATTCTAATTCATAGGAGATCATGGTTGGATGGGATTCATAAGTGATAGGGAGTTGGGGGAGAGGGAGGCCTTCGAGACAGCCGGTTACTACAATGAGGGCTAGAAAGAGGGAAAATAAAAGAGTGAGAAGCGGGGTTGTTTTAGGTGCGGTGGAGGAATCCACGTAGACCGCCTCGACTTGCTTGATAGTGACATCCTTGGCTCATAGGGCAATGAGCACAATCTGGGTTGTCTTCATGGCAATGTTTATGTCCAAGATTTGCCAAGGAGTTTAGGTATTTGTAGATATCTTCCTTCATTTTTTTTGCTTCATCAGTGAGAAATTTAATGGTGTTACCGGGGTTATCGTCATGTACCCATCCGAGTCTGGTGGCGACTCGATGGACGGTTAGTGCTTTATCAGTTATGTTTTTTTGTGGTGCAGAGGATGGTGTTTTTTGTGGAGTGGGGGAGGTGTCGATGGGTTTTGGGGGAGCCGGCATTTTAGGTATTTTTGGGGTAAAATCTTGGGGTTCTCCATCTTTGAAGACGGTGACGGAGCGGCCACCATGACTGGTTTCTCGTGTACGAATATCTACCATGATGGGTATTTGAATGGAGGCACCAGAGATCAGTGCGGTTCCAATGGGGAGTCGTTGGATTTCGTTGTAGGTTTGTGTAGTGAGTCCTTCAACTGATTGAATAATGGCTTTGAGATCGTTTGGGTTGGTTACTTTGAGGATGATATTGGTGTTACATTGGGAGATGATGTTTTTATCGACTTTTGCAGGTCGTTGACTGACGACGCAGAGGCCCATCCCAAATTTTCGTCCTTCTGAGGCGACGGTTCGGAGGATATTGGATGAGACTGCTGACCCAAAGCCTCGTTCTGGGCAGTAGTTGTGGGCTTCTTCGACAATGAGGAGGAAGGGGGGTATTTTTCCGAGCTTGCGGTCTTCGAAGAGTTCTTTGGTGAGTCGGCCGACGACGACATCTTGGATGTCCGGTGGGACGCCTTTCATGTTGATGATGGAGCATTTTCCTTTTTTGACGAATTCTTGGGTGGGTGTTCCAATTTCTGAGAAGACGTTGATGGAATCAAGTGATTCAAGGGAGGCGATGACATTCCATTTTGCGTTGCTTTTGCTTTGGTTGACATTTTCGATGATATCTCGGATGGTGTAGGTGGTTTTGTATTCCTTGAGTTCTTTGATAGCTTGGTAGAGTACTCCAATTTGGGGTCCTGATAGTTTGGCGTGGAGGAGGTCAATGATTTCGCGGGCTTCGAGGTTCATGCCGTTGAGGGCGATGTGTTGGGTGTCTCCGCGGCTTCCAAGGGGGGAGAATCCAGTGATCTGTTCGGCATAATCATGGGGTTTTATACCATATTTTTCCATGTTTTTTTGTTCTTTTCGTTCTTTGTTAGGGGTGGTAAGTGACATGTATTCCCCATGCGTGTCGATGATGACTAGGGGTACTTTCTTTTTAAGGAGTTCTTCAACGAGAACCCCGCAGGCATAACTTTTGCCACCACCTGTTTTTGCGAGGATACAGATATGTTTCTGGACAAGTGAATCGATATTGAGATGTACGGGGAGTTGATGGCCTTTGAGCATGCCCATGTAGGCACCGTTTTCTATATCTGATTGCAGGCCGAGGACATGGCGTATAAGATCTTCTGGTGCTAGGCTGATTTGGCTTCCGGTATCAAAGGGTGTGCGTGGTGCTTGGAGTTGTCCGCGTTTGTCACGGTAGCCGATAACGTCGGCATAGGCGGATACATTGGTTTTGATGGGGCGTACTTCACCGTTTGCGGTGATGAGGGAGGCTTCTTGTGCTTTGAGGTCTGAGAATCGTTTGATATCCATGACTTGTGCGAGTACCCATCCTTCTTTGTGTGGTGCGGCTATGTAATCAAATTTTTGGACTTTTGGACTATTAACGGTAAAATTGAAGTCTACTGATCCTACGTCTCCATATATGATACCAACTGATTCTGGTGTTTCTTGCATCGTTACCCCTCAGAACGCGAAATAATTGGGCTATTATTATAGTTTTTGTAATTTCAAAGCTATCTGAGGTGGGAGATCAGCGCAGATCTGGAGTGCTTCGAGTTCCATGAAATGGAGGTTCCCCGGAAAAATAAGGGTATGAAGTGGTGGTCCATAGGTGCGTTGTTGGAGGTGTTCTATGGTGTCGGCAATGGCAAGGGGGTGTGGTGATCCGGCTCGGGCGACGACACAGGCGAGTGTTTCAGGTGTTATGATGTTTTTGTGGTGATGTTTCTCCATGGTTTCTAGGAGGGTGATGCCTTCGTTTGCGGTCATATAGCGATTTTTGTCTGCTTGGATGTCGAGTAATATGAGGGTGTGTAGTCCCAGGTTTTTATTATCATTGATGACTTCATAGGGACTCATGGGGAAATAGTCTTTTTCGGGGTAGGTGAGGGTGGTGGTTCGTCCGAATTTGTAGTTTTGTAGTCCGAGGAGACCGGGTGCAGCGGTGATAATGCTGGCGTTATGGATGATTTTGGTGGTGATTCCCTGGGTGATGGCTCTGATGCGGAGGTCAATGTGGGTGGTGGCCATCATTGGGTCACCACCGACGAGTAACGCGGTTTTGGCTTTGTTGGCTGTAGTAAGAATTTTGGTACCCTTTTCGGTGTCTTCACGGGTTAGGATATGGATGGGGTGGCCGATTTGGTGTTCAAAAGCATTTTGGTTGAAATCGTTGAGTGTTGAGGTGTAGAATTCTGCGAATATGTGTTTGCAGGTTTTGAGTTCTTGGAGTGCTTTGGTGGTAAGATCGAGTTCGTTATAGAGACCAAGGCCGATGAAAAGGAGTTCCGTCATAGATGATCATCATAGTGTGAGGGGTCATGTCTTTTTAAATGATTTTGATGTGAATAGAAATTATTTCGAAAAGCATTAAAAGCCCAATGACATACAGCATTTTGGGCGACAACTACTAGCTCTTTTTTTTATCGTAGTGGATCATTCTGATGGGGTTTTTTTTAGTGGTTTTTGGTTGTTTGGTGGTGAGATAGAGTTACTGAGGTTTTGTTATGGAGAAAATAAGGAAAGATTTAAAAGTGCGTAACCCCATTCACCTCTGGAGGTGTATGAATGGCATATATACATCAAGGATGGACATTATATACACGCAATGTAACCCTTAAGGGAGGAAGAGACCAGAGAATCTACTTTTTCAGTAAGAGACAACCAAAAAGTGGATCTCCGTGCGATTTACCCACTGGTTATGCAGTTGGTGTAAACAAACGTACTGGCCTTCCTTATTTAAAGAAGAGATAAAAATAATTTAGTTCATTTCTTCTTTTTTTTTCTTTTTTTTATTGTTTAGATAGAATATGTTTTTGACAAGGTCTATATTTTTTGTATGGTTATCGGTATTGATTTTTTGTTTTTATTGCGACGGAGGTTTTGTGTGTTCTATTGGGCTAGTAGATTTTTATAGGGGGTTGCTGATGGTGTGGTGACATAGAGGGAGGTTGTGTATGGGTACTATGGTACAGCGGTGCCCGGTTTGCGCGGGTACGCACGTAGTCAAGCGTGGGAAACGGCAGGTTGTGTTTGGGTTGGTTCAGTTGTATCAATGTAAAAGGTGTGGGCGGTCGTTTTCACATCGGATTGTAGTGGGAGGTACCTATCCGCCTCGGGTGGTGTTTAGAGCATTGGTGTTGTTTGCTGAGGGGAAGACGTTTGATGAGGTTCGTCGGTTGGTGAATCGTCGGTTTAAAATTAAGCTTGGTTTGACGACGATTCATCGGTGG
>JAHJFH010000280.1 GCA_018824925.1 Thermoplasmatota archaeon | reverse complement strand
CATCCTGAACGAATTGGGGCAACGGGATATGTGTTTTCCTTTGCCCCGGGAATCATGCAAGATGGGACCCGTATATATGCTGCTGGTGTTCCTATTGACATTTCCATTGATTTAACTCATCCACTTTTCTCAGGGTTAGAAAACGATTCCATACGGGTTCGTTGGTGGGGTGGACCAGCATTACAACTCCCAGAATCATCAACTAACCAACCTCATTGTATCGCCTGGTATCCCATGAATGATTTTAGTCTTGATAAAAAAACGAAAATAGCAGCCTGGCAATACACCGGGGGCATCAAGGGACTTATACAGGGTATCTTTCATGCAGGACGGCTTATTAAAAAACGAAATCTTTCTCTACGCTATTTACAGATATTGACCTATTTTCTTGCAAAAGGATGGCGATCAACCACACAGAGTATTGATCTTGATTTTGCTGCAAAACCGTGCATCACCCTTGAAACCATTCCAAATAAATATCGTAGTCGGATTTTACTATGTGCAATACATCCTGAATATCATATTTGGTGGAACGGTCAAATTGAAGAAGTAACTCCAAATAAATCCACATGTCTAGCTACAGGACATCACCAATGGAAAGATATACAATCTTTTCAAAAACAGGGAGCTGAAGAATTGACTCATACCTGGTGGATGGTACGACGATTTGTAGCATGGGCAGCACATATTCCTGATGCTCATATGCCACCGCTTGATGAAAAACCACTTAAAGAAACTGGGAAATCCATATTGAAAAATATGATATATACCAATGATATCATTAAACAAATTCAAAATATATAATCATATTTTATTAATCTAAAGTAGAAGTTACTAAAAAGCAGTATATGCTCATAACAAATATTTTTTGGAAATGTTAATAAGCCTAATTTTTAGGGTGTAATGACTTTATCCGCATTCATAATGGTTGATATAATTGTGGCCATATCGCTAATTCGACCTAGTTTTATCGACTTTTTGATATCATAATAACCAACACAAGTACCACAAGCGATAAGATCCACTCCAGCTTTTTCTAATGCTTCTAATGCATCACGAACAGGTGATCCATCTTTCAGAAGTTTTACCCCGGCATGATAAAAAAGTATGGCATCGGGTTTCTTCTCAGAAGCCCATAATTTTCGTAAAAACGAACTAAGTAGGGTATCACCAAGATCTTCATCTCCCACTCCGAACCGTTCTTTATTGATAACGATAATGCTTTTCATACCTCCTCACATATACCTTTTTTTACCTGAAAATAGAGGAATACTACAAATAACTTATCATACATACTTAATTTTCATACCATTAAATTTAAAAAGTAAATAATTTAATAATATAAAACTTTTCAAGCCAGAGGATTACAGTGAAACAATATACAAAGAAAGCCTCAATTCTCCTAATTCTTTTCCTCCTATTCGGAGTTAGCCTAACCCTTACATATCCCATAATCTCAGCAACATCAAAAATATTCGTAGGAGGGACAGGCCAGGGCAACTATACTACCATAACTGAGGCTTTACATCACGCAAACCCTGGATCAGAGATATTTATTCATACCGGTTTGTATAACGAAACATTGGATATAACAAAACCTGTTTCTCTAATTGGTGAAAACCAGAATGGAACAATCCTGGATGGTTGTTTAAAAGATTCTGTGATTCGACTTACCGCTGATCATATACAGATAAGCAACCTTACAATACAACATGGAAAAGATATGTTTCCTGAGGCAGGAATTGCGATTTATTCACAATACAATCATATCGCTAATACAACACTAAAAGATAATTACTATGGGATTGTAATGATATTTCCTGCAGGATACAATACTATTGTGGATAACTCTATCGCTGATAATCATCAATGTGGTATATATTTTAGTGAAACAGTACATAATCACCTCGCTCGAAATACCGTTGACAATCAACCATTCAATGGATTTGGGTTGTATGATTATTCAAATAATAATGTCATCATTGATAATCTCTTATCTCATAATGATGGCCATGGAATAAACATCCGAGATTCATATACAAATATTGTACAAGATAACATGTTTTTAGAAAATACTAAGGGCATCCATATCCCACCACCACAATTTCACACAACACTGATTAATAACACATTTATTGGCAATAAACTAGCAATTGATGAAGAACCTATGCCACTGTTTGTGACACTACCCGAATATATTGTACTAGTGTTTTTAGGGTTACTAGTTCTTAGAAAATTCTTTTTTTAACCCTTTACCCCATATTTTTTCCAGAGAATTACTAAAATAATGAGCAAAATACTTGTCGGAATTAGTAGAAAAAGAAAATGTTCGAACGAAGCAGGCATTTGTGATCCAAGAAATAGTATAGCCAATGGATACCCAATAAGAATGATACTTGAAATAATTGCGGGATACCAGCTATAGGTTTTTCCTTGAACCATTCGAAGACAAGCTAATAGAAATAAGAAACCAACAACTAGTGAAACAAGGGTGATTAAACCAGCATTAATGACAAAGGATATTGTATAGGTCCAAATAATTCCCTGATACATAGTATAGATAGCGTTAACAAAAACATAGATAGATACACTACCAAACGCTAAAAAAAGGGAATATATGAGTAGCTGATTTTTATCATCTAAAAGCCTTGGAGAAATTGATGATGCTTTTTTTGCCATAAATGTGATAGGTAACGCAGTCTTTTTATTTATTTTTTAATGCTTCTTCAAAAAGTTGAAGGATGTCTATGACTTCAATATGTGTTGGTATTTTTTGAAATTCTTCGTAGCAGGTGAGACATTCACAGACCATTATAGGAGCTGATACTTCAGCTTCATGAAGTCGTTGTAATCGTAATGTATTGTTAATTGGTCCAGAATTAAAATTCCAATGGGTGCAACAGTGTGCGGTTTGTTGATGATGTTTCATTTCAATAAGGGTTCCGAATTTTTGTAATGCCTTTCGTGTAGTATTGGTGTTTTTTGTATCTCGGTTATATCGACAGGAATCGTGGAAGGTTACTGTTTTTCGCAAGGTGCTATTTGGAAATTTATTGTCATGGTGCATTAGGTATTCAACTATATTGAGTGGTGTGTAGGATAGATGATAGTGTTTTTTTATGATTTGTAGGGCTTCAAGGCATTCTTGGCATCCGGTGATAATCGTTTTTGGATTGATATTTTTAATATGGGATGCAAGTTGTGATAAACAGGTTTCTGCTTTCGAAAATTCACCTTGGAGGTAATGGGGGAGACCACAGCAGGTGGATACTCCTGCAAGAATGGTATAGGGTTCGCCAAGATAATCTAAGAGAAATTGGGTTCGTCTGATTGTATCTGGTGAGTAGATGTAGCATCCCGGGTAAAAAAGAAGGGATGTGTGAGTGGTTGGGTGCTGTTCCATATATTGTGCTAGATCGGGTGTTTTTCTTTTTTGGTTCCATACAAAGAGTTTTTGGAAAATTTTCATGAGAGGCGAAGGTTTAGTGGTGCGGATACAGAGGTATCGTCGGTAGTTCCAGGGTTTCTGTTTTCTTTGTATGTGTTTGAGTAAGAGCATCATGGTGTCTCGATGGAGGTGTTGTGGGCATATGGGTACACATTGGCGGCATTGAAAACAGTTGAAGGTAAATTTTTGTATAGCAGGAGTAATGTGATTAGGTTGGGTAGTTGCAGTGTTGAGTTCCTGGATATCGAAATTGTTGGTG
>JAHJFH010000279.1 GCA_018824925.1 Thermoplasmatota archaeon | reverse complement strand
CATGTTCATATTTTTCGACGAATTCGCCTATTGTCAACGGATCTTCAAATCTTTTTATAAGTACTGTTGGCGTCACAATTGTAAGTCTCCCGTTTTGTTTAAGCATCCTGTATGATTCCTTCAAAGCAGCCTTTAGGGATTTTTCTTGCGGAATACCTGCAAAAACTAATAAGTTAAGGAGATGAGCCTTTAATGGAATATTTTCATATGATCCCTCTAGACAGGTTAAACCATCGAATTTAAGGTCTATTTGCTTTGGGTTCTTTGTAATTAAGAAGATCTTTGCTTTTGGTACTTTTTGATGGAGGGTAGAAATTACTTTCTCTTGCACAGCTGAATATTTTGGAGTAATATATCCAATACTATCTTGATTGTTCAGCCCTTTGATATGTATATTGCACATCTCGTCAAAGACGTTGATTTTTAGGGGAAGATTCATTAGGTAGTTTATGTAAAATTTATGTAAAGTCTCGATGACATCAATAAGTATATTTTTTAGTTCTGCGCTTCCTTTTTCACCGAGACAATATATACGTTTCCTAGGCCCATATCGACTTGTCTCCCAAGTACTATCTAGCAGTCCTTCTCTATGCATCTCATTTAGAATCCGATATAGACGACTGATCTCTATCTCGATATTTTTGGATTTAAGTTCTTTGTGTACCTGGTATCCGTAGAATTTTTTTTGTCCGAATTCTTTTAGAATGATTCTTTTAAGTTCTGCACTTCTCAAATTTTTTTCCTTCTTAATCCTTAATATATGCTTATTAGTACTATAGTGAATAGTTGATAGTAACTTATAAGGCGAATACGCATTTAAATTATTTGGAGGTAATATAATTTGATAAAAAAAATGATTTGTATTTTAATGTGCACGCTATTAATCGGTGCAACTACCGTAGCTCTGGCAGATTGGGCTGTGGGCGACGGGCACAAAATGCATTTCCCACAGTTACCAGACCCAAATGGTTGGGATGTGGACTTTCACGACTGGTGGCTTGGTGATGACTGGAAATGTAGTGAAACAGGTCCGGTTTCCGACATCCACTTTTGGTATTCATGGGCCAGAGATATAGTTCAAGACATTCCATGGATTTCGGTTCAGATCTACTCGGACAACCCTGGGCCGCCTTCTGCCCCTTACGAATTGTTATGGAGCAGAACGTTCCAAGCTGGAGAGTTTATCATCGCAGGTCCCTGGACTGGAGATCAGGGCTGGTATCATCCACTTACTGAGTGGTTTGAGCATGATCACCAGCATTACTGGCAGATGAACATTAAAGATATCAGTAGCCCATTTAACCAACAAGAGGGAGTTATTTATTGGCTTGTGATTCAATTGCCGTATTATTCGTATCCCTACCCTGCAGTTGGTTGGAAAACATCAGAAGATCATTGGAACGATAATGCAGTGTTTGGTGCACCTGGGAATTGGATTCCGCTTTGGGACCCATTGAGTTCGGCTGAACCAATTGACTTTGCGTTTGTAATAACTGGAGGAGAACCCCCCGTACCCGATTTGGACTGTGATGGAGCGCTTAATTGGCTAAGGGTAAAACCAGGTAGTACAGTCACTGGTACCTTCAGCGTTGGAAACATTGGTGACGTTGGCTCAATGCTTGATTGGGAAGTTACAAGTTGGCCAGCGTGGGGAAACTGGACGTTTACTCCGTCAAATGGTACTATACCTGCTGGGAATTGGGTTACTGTCACTGCAACCTGTGTGGCACCTAATCAACAGAATCAACAATTCACTGGAAACATAGAAGTATGCAATAAAGATGATTCTACTGATTGCTGTTCAATACCCGTAACGCTTAAAACGCCAATGAGCAATCTATATATGAACCCAATAATTCTACAGTTTTTGGAAAAATTTTTTGAAACGTTTCCGATACTGAAGTGGATAGTATATTCCCTGGGTACTGTCTAAAATCATCTTTTTTCCTCTTTTTTTTTTATTAAAATATTTCATGTGAGTATTGTTTTTTTTTGTTGGCTGGTGGGATTGTGTATCTCATGGATTTGGGAAATAGCATCTCACGGCACATGAGCTACCGTGTCTCACGCAGATGGGATGAAATGCGTCGCACGCAAACGGGAAAATGTTATAGGGAGTAGCGGCGAATTGGTATCTCACGCAGATGGAATGGAAACCAAAGTATATGAAAACCATGTTTTTTCGGGAGAAACAGGTGTGGTGTATCACGGATATGTAAAGGAACTATACACTGGTTTGTGGTTTTTGGGTTTGGTGGTATGGTGTTATTGTAGGAGGTATTTATAGGCTGGTGTGATGGTTATATGTTTGTTTTCATGGGTGATTTTTTGTTCTTGGTTTGATGAAATGATCTGTCCTTTGGTGACATGATATTTTTTCATGAAGGTAAGCAGGTTTTTGGTTTCGATTTTTCCATATTTTATTTCTATGGGGTGTGGTGTATCATTGGGTTGTATGATATCAACTTCGTGTTTGTAGGGGTCTCTCCAGAAATATTCGGCGTTGAGTTGATTGATGAGGAGTGACTCGAATGCTTTGGATTGTGAAAGGGTGTCTTTTTTGTAAATGAGATTTGGAGATAGGATGGTTGGATAATATTTTTTGAGTTTACGTTCGGTTTTTCGTTGGTTTCTTGAGTAGTTGTACAGTTTTCGGATGAGAAATGATTCTTCGAGGTATCGTATGTAGTTTGAAAGGGTTTGTCGTGTGATGAGGAGATCGTTTCCGAGGTCGGTGAGGTTGATGATTTTGCCGGGGTTTTCCATGAATATATGGAGGAGTGATTCAAGGATGGAGATGTCTTTGATGTTGTAGAGTTGTACGATGTCGCGGTAGATGACTTTTTCGATGATGCTTTCTTTGATGTATTTGGTTATGATGTCTTGGTCGGTGATGTGAACGAGTTCGGGGAAGCCTTGTGTGGGTAGGTATTCTTGGAAGAGGTGGGTGAGTTCTTTTTTATAGAGGTGTATGTTGGTGTAGGTTTTTTCTTTAAATCGGAGGAATTCTTTGAAGGTTAATGGGTTTATTTTAAATTGGAAGATTCTGCCGGCGAGGGTTTCTTTTGATTTTTTTTTGATGAAGAGTGATTCTGATCCGGTGATAATGATTTTGATGTTTTTGCTATAGATATCGTAGATGCTTTTGAGTTGATCTTCCCAGTGGTCAAGTTTTTGGATTTCGTCAAGGAGGAGAAGATAGGTGTCCTGGTTGAGGTTTTTTTGGTGGAGTTGTTCGTATTCGTGGAGGATGTCGCGGATGGGGGTGGTTCTGAATTCATCGAAGGAGAAGTAGATGATGTGGTGTGGGGGGTTTCCGTGGTCTAGGTGGTCGTGGAGTATTTTGAGCATGAGTGTGGTTTTGCCGACGCGTCTGAGGCCGGTGAAGGCGATGATGTGGGGGAGGGTGAGGTATTTGGTGATGTGTGTGTAAATGTCGCGTTCTTTGTAGTCGAGGGTGAAGGGTGTTTTCCACCAGGTGTTAGTTTCTATCAGGATATCTTTAATTTGTGTCATATGTAGTTAACCTATTATCGATTCTAGGTTAAGTATATTTAACATATATTATTTAAGTGTTTGTGTGTTGTTATGACAGATCAGGGCGGTACTCAACAATATTTCTTGTATTTGGATGGTACTATCTCACGGATTTGGAAAGGAAACAAAGGTTTTTGTGGTTTTTCTCAAAAAACAGGGGTGCTGGAACACATTTTTTGTATTCACTGCACAATTGTTTTTTGGTTGTGTTTCGCAATGGTTTTTTTTGAGTAGTGTGATAAATACGCAGAAAGTTGTAACATAAATGTTATAAAGATTTTTGGTGATTGTCTGGTTGGTGGATGAAGGAATGAATAAAAAAAACCTTATTGTTTTTGGGCTTGTTTTTGGGATTATGCTTTTTTTTATAGGTCTAGCAAGTTATATTGCGCTTGGTCCAAGTACTGATGCGTATTTGTTACCAAAGCAGGTATCAGCGGTTCTTAAATTATCGGGTATGGGTTTGGTGGTTATTGGGATGATCGTTGGTGGTTTTTTTGTTGATGAGTTTGATAAGGAATCACGGACGTTGTTGCTTATTTTTGGTATTATTTTTTTGATTGTGAATATCTTTATTATATCGTATGCATGAGGTGAGTGGGTATGAAGATAAAGGATTTGGTTATGATTGGTATTATTGTAGGGATTGCGTTGTTTTTTATCGGTGCCATTATTTCCAATGTGTTTCCCGCAAGTGAATCAAATATAGTTCCCTATAGGGTTACTGCGATTATTAAACTGCTTGGGTTAGGTATGGTAACAACCACGATGGTGGTTGGTGGGCTTATGGTTAAGAATATTGATAATAATCTTCGGTTGTTATTGTTAGTGCTGGGTTTGGTGTTGTTGATTATTTATGCGGTGCTTTCACCGGCGCTTGAATGGCGGATTCCCGGGTGGGCTGATGAGGATGATTCTGCCTATGATTTTCGCCCAACGACAGGGGGTATCCCAGGTTTTGAGGTCCCTGGGTTGGTAGTAGCTCTTGGGGTTATGGTAATGTTGGGTTGGTTGAAACGGAAACGGGTATCGGTGTAATGACGGAAATGGTGCAATCGGAGAAACCCTTCGGCGTGTTGTTGCTCGCGGTTTTTTGGATCCTCGTAGCCATACCCTTCTTTTTTATTGCATCGCATCTGTCGTATTATCGGGTGGTGGTTTTGGTTTTGACGCTTTTTGGGACCCTGTTTATCTTAGTTGGTTGTGGGTTGTTACTACTGAATAAGTATGCCTATTATGGTTCGATGATTTTGTGTATTGTGGCGTTGGTACCCTGTAGTTTATTGGTACTAGGGTTTTTTTTCACATTACTCTATGGTGGTGAATTTTTGATGGGTGGTTTGTTTTTTCTCTTTTTTTTGGTACTGGTCATGATGCTCGTCTATCAGCTGAAGCTAAAGGATAAATTTTTTTTGTAGCACAAGTTTTTTTTTTATTTAGAAATCGAGATATGTTTTTTTTCTTTTCAATAACCATGTCCATAGTGGTTGGTAGATAATTGTTTTATTATCGATTATTTCGGTATCTGTGTATTTTTCGGTGAGGATGAGTCCTGTTGTCAGGTTGAATGCTTCCATTGCTTTGATGAGTGCTTTGACTTCGCGGTATTTGGTGCTGTTATTGGTAAGGGTATAACAGACTTGTAGTACGTGAGTTACTTGGGTTCCGTGGATGATGACAAAATCAACTTCTTCGTGATGTTTGTTTTTCCAGTAATATATTTTGTGTCCGCATCTATGGAGTTCGTTGGCAACGGTGTTTTCGTACAGGCTTCCCATGTTTTGGGAGGTTTTGAACCCCACGATATTGACGATGCCATTGTCGATGCAGTAGATTTTTCGGGGGTATTGCATTTGATCTTTGATGGTGTGGGAATATATTTTGGTGTCAAAGAAGAGGAATGCATTTTTTAGATGCCAGAAGTAGGTGGAGATGGTGGGAACCGATGTTTTTATTCCACGGGAATTGAAGTAGTTGTTCATTTTATTGAAGCTGAGGAGGTTGGAGACATTACTGGCGAGGTAGTTGGAGAATTCTTCAATGAGGTCTTTTTTTCGGATATCGATTCGTGCTTGGACATCACGGGTGACGATATCGGTGAAGAGTTGGGAGATGATGTCATCTTTTTGTGTGCTGAGAACGACGTCAGGGAATCCACCGTAGGTGAGGTATTCATTGAAGAGTTTTTCGATGGTTGCTGCTTCTTTTTCTGTTGGTTTTTTTGATGGGATGGTGATGTTTTTGAAGGTGAGGAATTCTTTGAAGCTGAGGGGGGTTACCTGGGTGGTGAGATGTCGGCCGGTGAGGAGTTGTGCATATTCGGTGCTGAGGAGGTTTGCTGAGGATCCACTGACAATGATTTTTATCTGATTTTTGAATTCGTCATAGATGCTGCGGATATAGTGTTCCCATTTTTCAATACGTTGGACTTCATCAAGGAAGAGATAGATGGTTGGGTGGTTGTTGAGGAGGTTTTCAGCATGGATAAAGGTGATAATATCGTTGAAATAGGTTTCTTTTAGGGGAAGGAGTTTTCGGTTTTCGAAGTTGATGTAGATTGTGGCATGGAGTGGGATGGTTTTAAGGAGTTTTTTGATGGTGAGAAACATGAGATAGGTTTTACCGGATCGTCGTGGTCCAACGATGTCGTTGATGTAGTGTTTTTCTAATGATAGAACAATGTCGCGTTGTTTCAGTTCTGGGAGTGGTTTTTCCCAATATTCCCGTATAATTTGTTCAATAACACCACTCATACGATAGTATTATCGTTAAACATATTTAATAATTTTTTGGTATATCGTAAAATGTATTTAACAATAGTTACTATGATGAGTATGTGGTACCGATGGAAATTATTCTTTTTGAGGTAAGGGGTAGTATAGGATATCGTTTCATGCATTTGAAACATCGTGTCTCATGGAAATGGAAAATGCTATCTCACGGATTTAGAAAAAAATGCGTCGCACGCAAACGGAAAATAACCAACAGATATACAGCCAAAAAAGTATCTCACGAGTTTGAAATGGAAGAACTTGTGTGCTGATAGTATATTTACACGAGGGAAACGGATGTGATGTAAAGAGATTATTGATGGAGTTGACTGTCGTACATGCGTTTGAGAGTGGTAATAAACGTACTGCGTTTCTTACGACGAAAAAGTTTGTACTTATTGTGTAGGGACATGACATATGTCCTTCCCTATGACCTCATGACAAGCAGTTCATCTAATTTAAGACTTGTGACAAGATGATTATACCAATTAAGATCCCGCTGTCCAGAGTAACGTTCCT
>JAHJFH010000278.1 GCA_018824925.1 Thermoplasmatota archaeon | reverse complement strand
TCAAATCCGGGAGGCGGGATTTTTTTTCCATTGCTTTTTTATTCTATGAACCGGTTCTCTTGCAGTTATGAAGATTCAGAAGGCAATTGGTGTACGAGTTATTCAAAGTGATGCAGAGACTGTTCGTAGATTTCTTTTGAATAAGGGTGTCTTGCGATCAGATTTAAGAGTGAAACGGGACGGAGAATTTGTAATTTTTCCTATTATGCGAGTTATTGGGATAAAAATGGATTGTGAGGTGGGCACTTTTGGGTTTATTTCGAGAAGTGGTCGTATTATATCCTATAAGGATTTGGTTGATATTCCTCGGGATTTCATGGGTTTTTTACCGACTTCATTTGATGTGGTTGGTTCAATTATTATGCTTAAGTTGCCTAAGGAGGTTATGGGTTTTAAAAGGGAAATTGGTTCTGCATTGTTGCAGGCGCATCCGCAGTGTGCGACGGTGTGTTTGGTTGATCCGGTTCAGGGTGAGTTTCGGGTTCGTGATGTTGAGGTAATTGCTGGTGTGAAGAGTACGGAGACGGTACATCGGGAGTTTGGGTTGTTTTTTAAGGTCGATGTTGGTAAGGTGTATTTTTCTCCGCGTTTGGCGTCTGAGCGTCATCGGGTAGCTAATTTGGTAGAGCGGGGGGAGGTGGTAGTTGATATGTTTTCTAGTGTAGGACCGTTTGCAGTAATGATTGCGCGATATTCTTTTCCTAAACGAGTGTATGCGATAGATAAGAATAGGGATGCGGCGGGGTTAGCGGAATGGAATGTGGTACGGAATAAGGTACAGAATTGTGTTGAGGTGGTATGTGCTGATGCTGATAATATTAAGTATGTTTTGGGGGCAGTGCGGGGTGATAGGATTATTATGAATTTACCGTTTGGGGGTTTTGATTTTGTTTCTAAGGCCTTGTCTATTGCTAATGAGCGGTGTGTGGTGCATTATTATGAGATTATGAGGGAGGAGATGGTTGAGGTGCGTATTGAGGAGTTAAAGGGAGTTGCTGAGAATTTGGGTTTTTCTGTGGGTGATGTAGATGTTCATAGAATTAAGTCGTATGCACCGTATGAGTTTTATATGGGTTTTGATATTGTGGCTCAGAAGGTTGCCGATGTAGCTTAGCCCGGTTGAGCGGCTGATTTGTAATCAGCAGGTCGGGGGTCCGAATCCCTCCATCGGCTATCTAAACCTTTTTTTCTCAGAGTAAATGATGATAATGTTACAATAAATACGGGACGGCCTCAAACCAGAAGTTAAGAGTCAATGCTGGCGTTTAAATGACAATTAATTGGGGGAATTGGGATTGAATTGGGAGGAATAAATATATAGTATATTATCTATTTAAATTTGGGGAAATATGAAAACTGTTTTGAGACTATCGGTTTTATTTTTATGTTTATTATTCATCAGTAGCGTTTCATCATATGAATATATCGTGGAGCAAACAAATCCTAGTATAGAAGATATTGGTGACACTTCATTTTCTGGAGATGCATATGGTATTCAATGGGAAATGAGTTATGGTACCGATCCATCATATGGTGCTCGCTATGAAGGCCCACAACCGATAGGTGATTGTGATAATGATGGAGATAATGAACTCCTGATCAGTGGCCGCGATGCGATGATTCGAGTAATGGAATGGAATGAGGATCAACAAATCTATATTCAGACACATACGCTATATGGACCGTTTTATCGTTGGTTATCATTTTTACAAAAAATAAATCGAGGTGATGGACCAATTGATGCAGGTGGGTTTGCGATTGGTGATCTCACCGGTGATGGTGAAAATGAGATTGCAGCTACCTGGTATACTGCAGTACATAAGTATATAGGTGGTGAATATCGTATCATTGGTTTTAATCCATGGATTTTCTGGAATGGTGGGGGAAATGCTGACTGTTATATCGGTGATTGTGACAATGATGGGCAGAATGAATTAATCATGAGTGGAGGACCAACCTGGCATGGTAATAAGGAAATGCCAGAGATTGTGATTTTTAAATGGAATGGCTGGCGTCTGGTAAAGGTTGCTGAATGGAATGATCCTGGTGTCTCTGGTTACGTGTATATGGCGGGTCTTGGTGATGTTGATTATGATGGAGACAATGAGATTGTCTGTGGATCTGCCAATAAGGTGGTTGTATTAGATTGGAATAAAAATACC
>JAHJFH010000277.1 GCA_018824925.1 Thermoplasmatota archaeon | reverse complement strand
GGTCCAGGATATGCTTGAGTATGTGGAAAATACGAATTGGTATCGATTAAGTGTGGATGCAGAAGATAAGTTTACGTTAGTGTTGACGGTTTCTGAATCGAGTCATTTTGTGAAAACATTTTTTGAGGGGTTGTTTCGTCAGTATCCTCGTGATGTTGAGTTTCGTGAGGAATCAATGAAAATTCGGATTAGGGTGCAGTGAGTTTGTAGGGTTATTAGCCTTCGGTGCAATTAAATCGTATGGTGATGCGTTCTTGGATATCGGTACAGAATTGCGGGGCGAGAACAGTAACAAGGAGTATCACGGGGATGAAGAGTATGATGGTTGCTAGGAGGATGAGGAGGAGTGATTTTAGGATGGGGCCGAGTTTTGTCCAAAGTTGACAGAATATTCCGGTTGTTGGGGGGTTACATTTTAATCCCGTGGTGGGACAGCGGATACCCATGAGTGTGAGGCAGGGTGGTGTCATGGTGATAAGGGCACAGAGCGGTTGTAATGTGAGACCACAGATGGGTTGCGTAGTAATGCTGCAGAGTGTGCCGGAGGTGATGTTACAGATGAAACCGCTGGTGATGTTGTTTTGGGGTTGTATCTGAGGTGTCTGTGTTTTTGATAGATCTGTGAGGTCGTGTATTGGGAGTTCTGTAAGGTGTTCAATCAGGTATTGGTGGAGTTCGTCAGGGGTCATTTGTTGGAGTTGGGTAAGGTGCTGATCAATTTCTGCGGTGTTTTCTCGATAGTACGTGTTAAGATATTCAAGCAGTGAGGGGGCGAGGGTAAGGAGAGTATCGAGTTTTTGTTGCAGCTGGGGTTGTTGGGTTTGTAGATGGGGTGGTTGATTTTGAAGGTGCCATATTAGGTCGGAGGTGATCAGAGTGCGGGAATATATGGGGAGTGTAATGGTAGCATCTTTTCCCAGGTAGGTAGTAGCATATGATGAGATTTGTTGTTGAGTGGTAAGGCGGCTGATTCGTGTAAAGAATAGGGGGTTTACTGGTTGTGATTGGGTATGTGTTTGCATACTAATAACGGGGGTAAGGGGTATTAAAACAAGGAGGGTACAGAGGCCTATTGTGATGAGTATGGTAGTTGATTTCATATAGGTACACCTTTTTTTGGAGATACTATATCGTTTTCAATATGTTATAGAGCAGGGTTTTATTAAGAGTTGTGTATTAATTTAGGGTGATAATTGTTTAATAATGTATTGGTTTATTCTTGTGATTTTAAGGTATTAATGGATTGTATCAAGTAGAATATTTATAGGTAGTGTGGTATATATGTATTACATTTGGGGACAATTTTATGAAAAAAACATCATTTCCTATGGTTAGTATTCTTTTATGCATGATAGTTTTAGTGACTTTATTATCTGGGTGTATTCGACCATCTTTAGAATGGGTGGAGATGCGGGATGGGGTTAAGCTTGCCACTGATGTGTATGTCCAGAAGAATCAACAGCCGCATGGTGTACTTTTGGTGCGAACGCCCTATAATAAAAATCTGTTACGGTTAAATGGTATAAACTGGGCGGAGAATGGATGGCCTACAGTAATTCAGGATATGCGAGGGCGTTTTGCCTCACAAGGAAATGATACTGTGTTTTTTACCGATTATGCTGATGGGTTTGATACGGCAAATTGGATTGTGGATCAACCGTGGTCTAATGATAAAATCGCGACGTTTGGTGGATCTGCCCTAGGGATATGTCAATATTTTATGGCAGGAGCCAACCCATCTGCGTTAGCATGTCAATTTATTCAGGTGGCAACGCCGAATATGTATAAACATGCGATGTATTGGGGTGGTGAGTTCCGTGAATCCTTGGTTGTTCGCTGGTTAGAGGGGCAGGGAAGTACCGATGTATTACCAGATATTTGGGCGCATGAAAATTTTTCTCTTGAATTTTGGACAAATGTTACTTTAGAGGATAACTGGCAGGATGTGCATGTCCCAGCGATTCATATTGGTGGCTGGTATGATATCTTTACGCAGGGAACAATTGATGGGTTTATGGGTTACCAATACTTGGGTGGATCTGGTGCGCAAGGGAAATCGAAATTGATTTTAGGCCCTTGGACACATGGTGGTGCTAAAAACGTGCAACAGGGTGAGTTGCGGTATCCTGAGAACTGTAAGGATACCTTTTCTGATGCTTTGTTTTGGCAGATGGTAAATGAGTATACTATGGGGATTAATGGTACCTATGATGAATGGCCGGCAGTGTATTATTATATCATGGGTGATACGAGTAATTCTTCTGCGCCCGGTAATGAATGGCGAGAATCTGATGTGTGGCCACCAGTATTTACAGAAACTGAATGGTTTTTCCATGATACTGGCGAGCTTACCACTATTCCTCCTTCATCAGGTGATTCTCTAGGTTTTGTGTATGATCCTTTAG
>JAHJFH010000045.1 GCA_018824925.1 Thermoplasmatota archaeon | reverse complement strand
TACCTACCTCTTTCACCCCTTATATTCTCATTAGTTATAAAGTTTATCAAAATTTAGGTAGGGACTGATTCAAATCGCCATTCAATAAGGTCACCGTTTAAGATGGTGTAATGATCTGCTCCCACCATGGGAAGTTCTCCATTGATATAGTATTGCCAATACTTTCCACCATCCCCATTTTTTGTAATATGTATGGTATCAATAAGGGCAGCATCAAAGTCTTGATAATATGTGTATTCGAAGGTGTAGTCATGCAGGTCGAGGGTACGTTGAAGGAGGGTGAAAACGGTTTCATCTACTTGTGCTACGAGATTGTCTTTTAGAGTCCAGGTATCACCGATGATAATGAGGGTGACGCTAGTTGCGTCTGTGTGTTCTAACCAGACTTCGCTATGTCGTGGTATTTGTGTAGCGGTACCATGAAATGCCAAAGCAATGACAATAATGGTGATAATCATTGCTGGAAAAGTATGGGGTATATGTAGTGGTTGTTTCTTGGTTTCCTCTTTCGGTGAATTAATGAATGTTATTAGGGGAACGCCGATGAGAGTGAACGTAATGATACCAGAGAGTAGGTGGTAAATCATAAAGGGAATTCCCGCAATATAAACGGTTGCAAATGTTTCGGCTGTATGGGGGTATATTATATACCACCATCCAAAATTTGTCCATATATCATATAGAAGGACAAAACCTATTCCTAAACCAGCGGCTATGGCAAAGTTACTAATTCGTAAATGAGTTACATAAGGACGTATTTTTTCCTTGAAGAGAAGGGTGACTACTGAAATGAGGGCGAAACCAGAGTAGGTAAAAAGGACTATTTTATTCATTTGATTACCGACAAAAATAGGGTTACCAATAAGAATATCACTTATGATCATGCTTAAAAGTGGAACAAGAAGTGCTATGTTTGATTTGAGGAGTATGACTGCTACAAAGGTTAGTACCATGATGATTTCGAAATTTGGGAATGGTTGTGTTCCAAGTCCATAGAGGACATATCTTCCAATAGCTCCTGATATAATTAAAGCAATAGTGAGAAATATTTTTTGGGTTGTATTGTGTATATTTATTTTCATAGATATTATGCCTCCCGAGAGTATGCAGTGAAATAGGTTTTCGCTATTTATGTTTTTGTTTTTGCTTCATCACAAGTGCCATGTACTGTATTGCATAGTTGCTGTATCTTGGGAAGTAGATGGGGGTTACATATGAGATGTATTTTTACATCGTTTGCATAGGAGATATCGGTAATATATGTAGTGTTGTATAATTCAGATATGAAGGAATTGGTCTCCGGGGAATTGGGTAGAAATAGCCGTAGAGATATGAGGTTAGGGAGTGTTTCTAAGATAAGAGATATTAGTGGGGATATCCCAGAATTATTTTTTGTTGATACGAAGAGATATGGATCGTGATCAAGAAATTCTGTTTGTTCAAGAATGGTACTAAGGTTTTGTTTAGATGATTCTATGAGTAAATCGGTTTTATTAAGTACCAGGATGCTTGGTGCTGTAACGTTGAGACTGTGTAATTCATCATAACTTACTCGTAATTTTCTGAGGAGTTCATCGTGTTCTTCACTGGCATCTGCGATTAAGAGAACAAGATCTGCCATTTGTATTTCCTCGAGTGTTGCATGGAATGCATCAATGACCCATGCGGGAAGGTGATCAATGAATCCTACGGTGTCGGTTAACAAGATAGGTACGAGGGGTTGTTTGGATTTTTCAACAAGTTTTCGGGTGGTTGTTGATAATGTTGAAAAGAGTTTGCCTTCGACGGGTACGTGTGCTTTTGTAAGAGTGTTCATCATACTGCTTTTTCCTGCATTGGTGTAACCTGCAAGGGATATGAGGTAGTATCCTTTTATTTGTCGATGCTTTCGTTGCTGGGTTCGGGCATTTTCGATTTTTTTAAGGTCAAGTCTAATTTTTTTTATTTGTTTTTTTATCGTTTCATAATAGTCGTCGACTTGATATTCACCCCCTGCCATAAATCCGGGGTGTTCACCGGCTCGTGCACGGTGGATGAGTTCACGAACATATGGGCGTTCATAGCGTAATTGAGCGAACTTTACCTGAAGTTTTGCTTCTTTTCGTTCAGCACGTTCTTCAAAAATAGCGAGAATGAGGCGTATGCGATCATAGACGGTAATTTTGAGATGTTTTTCGAGATTGAACCATTGAGAAGGTTTCAATTCATCATCAACAATCACGATGGTGATCGTTGGATGTTCTTTGAGAAAAGTGGAGATTTCTTCCACTTTTCCGATACCGACATAGTAATTGACATCGGGAAGATCACGGTGTTGAATGAAGGTTTTTATGACGGTGTAGTTAAGTGTATGTGCTAATTGATGTATTTCAGTAGTATTTTTTTGAAGAGATATGATGATTGTTTCGGTGTGTGGTGTGGGTTGCATGAAAGTAACAGATACCCGTAGGGTGTTTGTTTTATCTATATTTTGTTACTGTGGGAATTTTGCATTTTGACATTTTTCGACAGAAAGTATTAATATTTAGTAATGACAGAATGTGTCCTGGATAGATGGTGTGGAGAGTTCCTATGATTAAAAAAGATCAGAGTCTGATAATTCGGTGTTTGATGAATCTCTGGTTGTTTATCTTTCTGATTGATACATTGAAACTCTAAAGAATTTGAACGATTTTTATGGGTACGGTATCAATCAAGATTTTTTTCCGTTTAAATGTTTAAACCAAGCTAATGTTTGGTAGAAGCGTTGTAATGCAGTGATATTTCCCATGATCGCAAAGTAAAGAAGCATGACCTCAAGTATTGTGAGTTCGTAGGGCAGTTGGATGGATATGCTGAGTGTTATGTGCTGAAGTATAGGAATAATCATAAGGAGTGCGAGTCGATCTGCTCGACCGAGTAATCCTGCGTAGACGCGTTGGTATCCTACTGCTTGTGCTTGTGTTCCCATATAACTGGTGAGCAAGACTCCTATGAGGGCAAGTAATCCAATACTTGGTCGGATCCATTGACTGAGAGCAAGTCCACCAATAATGAGAACGTCAGCGTATCGGTCAAGGGCATGATCGATGAAATCTCCTCGTTTTGAGGTTCGATTACTTAATTTCGCGATTTTTCCATCTAATGCATCAAAAAGTCCATTGAGAAAGACAAATAGCACAGCGAGAAAAAGGTATGAGTTTTGCAGTTCTTGTTCAGGGGATGATTGATAAAAGAAAAACCCTCCAAGTCCTGCGCAGATGAGGGCTATGATGCTGAACACATCAGGGTTGATATGTTTGAATGGTTTTGCGATATTTGTGAGGAGGGGATCTATAGTTTTTCGGTGTTCATCTAATACCATGGGTGTGTTCCGTTTATTGTTTGGGGTCTTTTAAAATTTCTTCAGACCAGTCGATTGAGCCGATGCAGTAGGTTGTGGTATCGGTAAAGTTTGTTTTTATGAGATTGAGGAGTATGTTAGTGGTTTCTTGTGGTGTTTGGGTGGTTGTATCGATTTCTCTGAGTTTATGGGAATGATGGATTTCTGTTGCTTCACATAAGATGATATCGAGTATTTCTGCGTCTATGTTTTCCTGAATTTTCGTATGTGTCCATTTTTTTTGTTCAAGTCGTTTTCGAAGGTTTTCGGGATGGCATCGTAGTATGACTACCCAGGTGGTTTGGGGGATCCAATGTGCTGCATGGCCCTCTATGATAATAGGTGTGGTGGTTGTTTGGTAGTGGGTGGTTATATGGTTATTGATTTTTTTGAAATCGAGTATATATGAATTTCGTTTCAGGTCTTTTCCAAGAATGTAGTTGTTGGTAAGGGCTAGGGTATTTAATGAGATGACGGTAACACCCTTTTTTTGTAACAGTGTTGCGATGGTGGTTTTTCCCGTTCCTGGTGTGCCGGTTAGTGCTATCATCATTATTTTACCAGGGTGTGGTAGTCGTATCCACGAAATCCTTCTTTGAAACAGTAATGGAGTGTTTGGTACTCTTTTCTGAATTCTTTGATATCTTTCTTAAGTTTCTTGGGTGATTCATTATCGATAAGTGCTCGTTTGTAGAATAATGCGACATCTTCCATTTCTGATTTTTTCATACCAATTCTGGTGAGTTCTTGTGTACCGAGTCGTAGTCCTGAGGGGTTAAGGGGATCTTCATCACCGGGTATGGTGTTCATGTTGGTGATTATTCCGCAATCTGCTATTTTTTTTGAGGCTTGTTTGCCTTGTCCCGGTCCAATTGCTAGAAGGATTTGATGGGATTTGGTGAACCCGAGTTTTTCTCCGAATACCTGGAATCCAAGTGAGTGGAGTTCCTGAGCCAGGTGTTGAGCATTTTGTATGGTTTGTTTTGCATAGGCTTTGCCAAATTCAAGATGTTCTGCATAGGCGATTGCTTTTGCTGCAACATGGTGGAGATGATAGGATGATGTGACGCCAGGGAAGACGCCGAAACTGAGTTTTTTGAGGAAGGATCGATCTTCATCAGTATCTCCGGGATGGTTAGACACGATCATACCGCCTTGGGGTCCTGGGAGGGTTTTATGGGTGCTTCCGCTCATGACATCAGCACCCTCTCTGAGAGGATCTTGGAATTGTTTTCCAGCTATGAGGCCTAGGACATGTGCTGCATCGTAGACGAGATATGCTCCGACGTTATGGGCGGCCTCAGCGAGTTCTTGAATGGGGCTCGGAAAAAGAAAAACAGATCGTCCATTTAAAGCAAGTTTTGGTTTGACTTTTTTGATGAGTTTTACTGCGCCATCTATATCTATGTTCATTTCTTCGTCATTGAATGGGTAGGAAATAAGGTTGATACCGCGAACACCTGCTGCGCCCCATTTGCCAAAAGAGATATGGGCGCCATTGGCTAGATCGAGAGCGCAGGCTGTTTCTCCAGGTTTGATTAAGGCTTTTAAAATGGCGATATTTGCGGTGGTACCGGCAGTTGGTCGGACATCAGCGTAATGACAGGAAAATAATTTTTTTGCTAGTTCGATTGCTTTTTCCTCTACTTTATCAAAGATATCACAGCCTTCATAGTATCGATGTCCAGGTGTTCCCTCAGCATATCGACCATGAAAATCTGTGATAAGCATCTCTCGACAGAGCGGTGATAACACGTTTTCGCTTGCAATCATAGGAAGTGAGGATGCGAAGAGCTCATTGTTTTTTTTTGCTTGAGTTCGAATGTATTCTACCTCGTTATACCAACTCATGAAAATCACAGTGGCAGAATAGCCACTCTTCATAAAAAGCTAATGGCAGCTTTTGTTATTCTTGGGGGATGGCATAAATCACGATGCGTTCAATTTCAGGATGAATGCGCTTAAGTTCTGCATTGATTTGTTTGCGAATATCTGTAAATGCTCGTATCGTCAAATCACCAGAAACAGTAACCTCAAGTTCGCCCTGTAAAACGGGACCAGATCGTCGGAGTCGAATTAAATTAGCAGCATGTACACCGGGGATGCTCTCTGCGGGGATGTAGAAATCCTTTTTTTATAGAATGACTATCATCCCACATACAGGAGGTGAGATTTGGGATGTATCTCACCAAATTAGTTCAGGATGGGATGATAGTCTTAAAACGAATGCATGTGCCTCTGTATAGCAGTAAG
>JAHJFH010000044.1 GCA_018824925.1 Thermoplasmatota archaeon | reverse complement strand
GATATTTTTTGTATGATTTTTTTTTTTGGATGTGATTAGCGAAAAAACGAAGTATCTTTAAATATTTGATATGTAGTACCTTTCTGTGGGGTGTGTGGATGAAAAAAAATACCAAACTCATCATATCAACAGTGATAGGTCTTATCTGTGTCTTGGTTATTGTTGTTGTGTATTTTCAGTTTACGGCATCCTTTCCACTGAAAACATCGTTTCCAGAGTATCCCGAAAACATGGTTTTGTATGAGGTTACTGGTGAAATAAATCAACAATTTGGTGCACTTGATTATGGATTTACAAGTAGCAAAATTCCAACTGAGGCGGAGGCTATTAATATTGCGGAAGCGTATTTAGCAAGTAACGATCTATTCCCAAATGATGCGGTTTTTGGATATGCTGAACTTGTTATGGGATATCTGAGTTCTGATGGTGATATTGTACAAGAAAATGCTATTGAATATAGTATTACTTATAATAGGGAACTTTCAGGATATCCAGTTGTTGGCCCAGGCGATACAGTTTGGGTAGCTATTGCGCAAGACAATCAAGTGGTTTTTTATTATAAAAATTGGAGAGCCCTTCAAGAAGCAAATGCGGTCGAAATTATAACTCCTCAAGAGGCGTATGATAAGCTCGTAAACGGTGAAATTATTGAAACACCGTTATCATCGGAATCATTTGAGATTTATACTATTTTGTTAGGATACTATGCGTTTGCTGCAGATCAGGAGTATTATGAACCAGTATGGATTTTTTATGGACCAGATGGGAGCCAATTGTATTACTCTGTTGTTGCTACTAAGATAAATGCGGAATAGATTATTCAGAATATGTCAACAAGTATGAAACCAATTATCTGAGCGATAATCTTTTGAAAGTATGGTAGTTTATGAGCACAGAATTGCCCGCATAAGGTAGTCTGGATATCCTAGAAGCCTGCGGAGCTTCAAACTCGGGTTCGAATCCCGATGCGGGCGCTCACACTATTAATAATAAAAGGATTTAGTTCCCAATCAAGAAATATGAATTTTTTTGGTTTTTATTCAATTGGATATCCTGCATCAACCCATGCTTGGTAGTTACCACGTAGTCTATATACTGTGGTAAATCCAGCATCAACTAATTTCTTCGCACCACTTATCGAAGCAGTATCAACATGGCAATACACTAAATATTCCTTATTTTCATAAAGCGAGGGTATTGCATCATCTAATGAACCTTCTCCAATATAATAATTGATAGCTCTGGGGAGATGGGCGCTATCATAATTTGGAGAAACATCAATTATTATTAATTCTGGTTTTGTATCTATCAATTCTTTTGCTTCTATCGCTGTTACATCCATATAACCTGTTTGTCCTTCTTGTTGTTGATCAGTACATCCCAAAATTTAAACATGTCCTAGTATTAACAATGCACAAATAATGATAATTTTTTTCATTATAATAGCCCCATATATTAAATATCAAATTTACTGTTTTACCTTTATACATTCATTCCTAATTGTGTATATTAAACCTTTATTAATTTTTAACATCCTTTAGAGTCAATCCCAGTCCTTCAGCTACACGACGACCATATTTCGGGTCTGCCTGAAAAAATATTTTTGTTTGACGAAGCTGAATTTCTTTATTGGTGTGACATAAATGTGTTACGATATTGTTGATGAGATGTTCACGATCCGTTTTGGTCATAACCGAGCGAAATAAGTTACCTGCTTGCACGAAATCATCATTTTGGTGTATATATTTTTGTCGAGCAGCTTTCCCGGAAACGCTAAAAGCAGGTTCCGCTGCATCAGGCATTGGTTCTGGACCATCAAAACTGTTTGGATAATAATTTGGTTTACCACCTTCATTCCCATCAAAACGCATTAACCCATCGCGCTGATAATTCGTCATAGTCAAAGTCTTTGGTCTATTAACAGGTAATAAATGATAATTTGGTCCTAACCGATACCGATGTGCATCATGATACGCAAAAAGTCGACCTTGTAGCATCTTATCTGGTGATGCAGCAATACCTGGAATAAAATTACCTGGTGAAAAAGCAGCTTGTTCTACCTCCGCAAAATAGTTCTCAGGATTACGATTAAGCACCATACGCCCCACTTTAATGGGTGGATAATCACTATGCGGCCACACCTTGGTAACATCAAAAGGATCAAAACGATAGGTAGTAGCTTCTTCTGGTGTCATAATCTGCATCTCAAGAGTCCACGAAGGATACTCACCTCGTTCAATGGCTTCAAATAAATCACGTGTTGCATGATCAGGATCATTTCCCTTTAACACCTCAGCTTGTTGCTGAGTCAGATTCTGAATACCTTGATCAGTCTTAAAATGATATTTTACCCAAAAATAATCGCCCTTATTGTTATACCATTTATAGGTATGACTACTATATCCGTTCATATGCCGATAGTTTTTTGGTGTTCCCCGATCAGAAAAAAGAATAGTAACTTGATGGATTGATTCTGGAGTTAAGGATAAGAAGTCCCAGAACATGTTTGCATCTTTGGTGTTCGTTGTTGGATTGCGTTTTTGCGTATGAATAAAATCAGGAAATTTCAACGGATCTCGAATGAAAAACACAGGAGTATTATTACCAACAAGATCAAAATTGCCCTCTTCAGTATAAAATTTAACTGCAAACCCACGAGGATCTCGTTCAGCATCAGCAGATCCTTTTTCCCCGCCAACTGTAGAAAAACGCGCAAAAACTTCAGTTTTTTTACCTACTTTTGAAAGAAACTTAGCCTTCGTATATTTAGTTACATCTTTGGAGACTTCAAAATAGCCTCCAGCGCCAGCACCTTTCGCATGAACCACTCGCTCAGGGATACGCTCACGATTAAAATGAGCGAGTTTTTCAAAAAGATGTACATCCTGCAAAGTGACAGAACCACGATCGCCCGCAGTGATACTATTTTGATCATCATCAACAGGTTTACCAAAATTAGTAGTCAATATTTTTTTATTTTTAACCATTATAAAATCTCCCACAAAAAAACTAAGTACGTTTTTATTAAAAAAATGGGCATACTATTTATATAGTTATTGATTCGACTTTTTTTTATGAATAGGTTTTTATTGTAAAAATGTGGATTGTTACTCCAAAGGCTATTATAATTGATATAATTTTAATCCAAAACAGATAAATGATATATAAAACCGAAAATAGTGTTGTAATCCATAGGATCGAAATGGTGAAAATCTTGACTTTTACTGGAAATCCTTTTCCTTTTCGATAGTTCTGGATATAAACACCAAACCATTTATTTTTTATAAGCCAATTATAAAATTTTGTTGAACTTCGAGCATAACAGGCTGCTGCAAGTAAAAGAAATGGGGTAGTGGGAAGGATAGGTAAAAAAATCCCAAGGAACCCGAGTCCCACAAAAATGGTTCCAAATATTAGAAGCAGCCATTTGAGTAATTGATTTGATATTCTTTCATTTTTTTTAGTCATGTATTGCGATATGAAAATCTTTTTCTAATGAACTCTTGAGTTGCTCATAGGTTACAAAGAGAATTCCCTGTATTCCCTCTTTTTGGGCACCAACAATATTATCTTTCTTATCATCAATAAAGAGTATTTGATGGGGTTGTAACCCTAGTCGATTTATTAAAATAGTGTAGATCTCCTTTTGTGGTTTAATGCATCCTTCTTTACAGGAAAATAGTATCTCATCAAAAACAGTGTAGTGTCGTTCTAGGAAATATTGTGTTGCAGGTTCTTCAGTATTGGATAAAAATCCTATGATAAACCCCTGGTCTTTCAGTTTTTGGGCAAGATGAAACATCTCGGTTTTTTCGTGGTAGGAAGTGATAAATCCTTTTTTCCATAATGAGAATTTTTTTTCGATAGTTATTGGAAGATCATTTTTTATTTTATGCCAAAATTCAGTTTCTGTTACGAGTCCTTTTTGGAATGAATCTTTATATTTGATCAATGTTTTTCTGAGCTGTTCAACGGGGATATTTAATTGTTCTGAAAGAAACCTAAGCATATAGGGTGTTGGTGAGTCGATGAGTACGCCACCCCAGTCAAATACAATTGCTTTAATCACACAACCGGGTATGCTTTTCTTTATCAAATCATTTTTCTTTATATTTTTTTGAAAAAAGTATATAAATAATATTTCATGTATAATTTATCATATAATAGTTAAATGTACAAATATATTTAAAAAAACAACTCGCAGCCAAAATCGTCAGACAAACAATGCAATCCCCTTTTCACATCCTCTAAAACAAAAGACATAAAAAGAGGGACAACCAGGACTGGCACCCTCAATCCCCGAATACAATCGGGAGTGAAGGGCTGAATCAACATAAAACCCGG
>JAHJFH010000276.1 GCA_018824925.1 Thermoplasmatota archaeon | reverse complement strand
CCATCTTTAAATCAAAATAAAAAGGGATGTAGAGCCTTTATCGGAGGAGAAAAGGAGAAGGTGACAGAGATGCAAGGATGGGATGCTTAACAGTGTCTCTCCTTTGTACTCTACAATCCCAACCTATTTTTATAATATATCATAACTTAAACTTTGCGAAAAAACTATAAATGTTCTATAAAATTAAACTAAAAAAGAACATGCTAAACAAAAAAAATCAGGACTACAAAACTATAATTTTGATATATATCCCAACAAATTAAAAGACAAACCAGTTATATCCACAAACCTTAAATGAAACAAAAAGAACTTGCAATACTTCTCGAAACCATATCACCCCCAAAAGTTACCAATCCAACACTCGAACAATACTATACCCCAGCATCTATCACCGCTGACATCATCTACTCGGCACACTACCAACATGACATCACCGAAAAGACCATTATCGATCTTGGATGTGGCACAGGTATATTTGCCATAGCAGCAGCACTTACAGGAGCCCATCATGTTATAGGAGTCGATATCGATCCGCAACTCGTCAAACAAGCACAACACAACGCAGAAATGCACCACCTTGACCTAGAGTTCATTACCGCTGACATCCAAAACCTCCAACTGAAAGCGGACACTATTTTTATGAATCCACCCTTTGGTGCTCAAAAACCAAACCAGCACGCAGACCGCCTTTTCCTAGAAAAAGCCAGTACCTTCGCACCAGTAATCTACTCCCTTCACCTATCAAAAACCATCCCATTTATCACAACATTGCTCAGCGCATTAGATTTCACCATAACCCATACTAAAACATATTCTTTCCCCATTAAACATCAATTTCATTTTCATCAAAAACCTGTTAAATATTTTGATGTCACACTCATCAGAACAATAAAAAAATGAATATAAAACAATAAAAATACCTATCTGATTACCGAATTCCACACATATCAACTTATAAGGCTTATCCGAAAGTATAATAATATATTACAATATCTGCTTTCGACCTAATAAGAATAAATAATATATGGAAAGTGATTAGTTGTGGCACGAACCAAAACAAAAAAATTCAGAGGATCAATGACTCATGGACGCGGAAAAAAAGGTGGACGTGGCGCCGGGCTCCGTGGCGGAAGAGGCAATGCAGGACTCGGTAAACATCGCACCATGTACATGCAAAAATATATGCCCGATCACTTTGGACGACATGGATTCACCCGCCATGCATTAAAAAAAGAAAAAACCGTGACGATCAATGTTGGCCAATTAGAAGAAAAATATCCTAAACAAAAAAGCATTGATTTAACCAAAGAAGGATATACCAAACTTCTTGGCGGTGGTAGCATTAATGCAACCATTACCGTTAAAGTTGCCGAAGCATCAGAGAAAGCCATTGAAAAAATACAAGCTCACGGTGGCGAAGTAACCATAGAAGAATAGGGTTTATTATGGCAGAAGAGAAAAAAAGCCGGCTTTATGTACTAAAACCACTAATCGAACGCTGGCCCGCAGTATCAAAACCAGAAGGACATGTTAATTTCAGAACAAAAATCATTTGGACCGCACTCTGTCTTATTATCTATTTTATCCTCACTAACATATTAATCTATGGTGTTAGCGGAACAGTTCTTGATATGTTTGCTGGATTTCGTGCGATCATGGCCGGAGCATCCGGATCAATAGTACACCTTGGAATAGGACCAATCGTTACCGCATCCATTATTCTACAATTATTCGTTGGTGCAAAAATAATTAACCTCGATCTCACCAAGAAAGAAGACAAAGCAATCTACCAAGGAACTCAAAAAGTCCTCGTAATAGTTATGATCCTTGTTGAAGCAATTCCCCAGGTCTATGGCTATCTAAGCCCTAGCCCTGAATTAATAGGAATGGTTGGTGGTGGACTCGCAAGTACCATCATCATAACTCAACTGTTCATTGGATCATTTCTTGTATTTCTTATGGATGAATTGATCTCAAAATGGGGAATCGGTTCAGGTATCTCACTATTCATAGCCGCAGGTGTTTCACAAGCAATCTTTACCGGGCTTTTCAACTGGATACCAACGCAATCATCTTTACCATATAGTATTTCAAATCCTCCAGCGGGGGTCATACCAGGTTCATATTATCTAACCTCACAAATGTCCCTTGGAGAAATGGTCGATGGTGGATTTCAAATGCTTTTTATTGGACATCAAGGATTTCAGAATGCAATAGTGCCCCTCATAGGTACATTAGCGATATTTTTTATCGTAGTATATACTGAATCCTCCAGAATTGAATTACCTCTTGCACATGGCCGTGTACGTGGTGCTCGAGGACGTTATCCTATTCGCCTTATTTATGCATCAAATATTCCTGTTATACTTATGGCAGCATTACTCGCAAACATCAATATGTTTGCTCTTTTATTTTATACGCATCCTACTCTGAGTAATCTTCCCCTTGTTGGTAAACAATGGTGGATCGGAGGGTATGATACTACTGCAGGTTCAACCCAACCAGTTATGGGTGGAGCATGGTATCTCTCAAACCTCAACGGTATTAACGGATGGTTAATGCCTATTCTATCAGGTGGAATACCTGGAGGGCACGCTCCTTGGCAGTACGCACTCAAAGTTATCATCTATTTATCCGTTATGATATTTGGATCAATCCTCTTTGCGAAATTTTGGATTGAAACCACTGATATGGGACCACGTGCTGTCGCTAGACAAATACAGAACTCCGGTATGCAGATCCCCGGTTTCCGACGGGATCCCCGTGTTTTGGGAAGGGTCTTAGAAAGATATATTCCTGTAGTTACCATTATCGGGGGTGCAGCAGTAGGAGCTCTTGCAGGATTTGCTGATGCTGTAGGTACTATTGGTAACGCAAGTGGAACAGGTGTTTTGTTAACGGTTGGTATAATGATTAACATGTATGAACAGATTGCCAAAGAACAAGCAATGGAAATGCATCCTGTTCTACGTGGATTCTTCGGAAACGAGTAGTGTGGAGAGAGAACATTCATGGGAGTAATAGTTGTCACAGGCATCCCAGGAGTCGGTAAAACCACGGTAATGAAACGTGCAGCCGAAGGTATCAAAATCGACTTTGTCACCTTTGGTACTGTAATGATCGACATTGCACAAAAACGCAATATGGTAAATAATCGAGACGAAATGCGAAAACTAACCCTTGAACAGCAACGAGATTTGCAGATACGAAGCGCAGAAGAAGTCGCAAAAATGGGCAATGTTATTCTCGACACCCATTGTACAATAAAAACACCTCAAGGTTACATGCCGGGATTACCTGAATGGGTAATTAAACGACTTAACCCTACATCAATCGTCATTGTTGAAGCAAGCCCTGAAGAAATCTATAACCGCCGAGCAAAAGACACTACCAGAAACCGTGATCCAGACACTATCGAACAAATAAATGAACACCAACAAATAAACAGGGCCACAGCGATGGCATATGCAACATTAACGGGAGCGACCGTTAAAATCGTATTCAATCATGATAATGCTATCGATGATGCGGTAGCCCAAGCAACCCCTGTAGTTAAACCGTGATATCCATGAATGATAAGGCTCAAACAAGTCAACTTCTCCTGCTAATGATTCTAATGTTTGCCATGCTTTTTGTTTTCGGTGACCCAAACATACGAAATGTTATCGCTGTTTCTCTTAATGCAGTATTTGCACCGCTTATTGGGTTCAATGGACAATATCCGCTTCTAACGATATTTTTAGCGGGAATTATCGTTGTGTTTCTTTCATCATTTTTCACTAATTTGTTTACCGACTGGAAAGCAATGGGAAAAGCACAAGAAACCAGTAGAGCGTTTCAAAAAGAACTATCAAAAGCTCGAAGAGAGGGAAACACTAACCGGGTAAACAAACTCATGAAAATGCAACCACAAATCATGCAAATGACTACAAAATCATCAGGTGGTATGTTTAAACCTATGTTTTTCCTTTTTTTATTCATCGCACCTATCTTCATGTGGCTAACCTACTATCTTGGCAACTTACGATATTTCTATTTCACAGTACCCTGGGCAGAAGGTGTATCATTATTTGGTCGCGCTATTGGTATAATGTCCAATTGGTTCCTGCTCTATCTACTCTTTTCTATGGTAGTTGGTCAGGTAATACGACAGGGACTCAAATATTTCACATGGACCGAAAGGTGGCAAAACTTTAGGAAATCATTTAAATTCTCATTAAAATAATTAGGACAAATGAAAACAATTACCATTAGCGGTCTTCCAGGAACAGGCAAAACTACTATATCACAACTTTTACATGAACACTACAAGATACCTTATGTCTATACCGGGGAAATATTTCGTAGTCTAGCAAAAGAACATAAGATGAGTCTTTCAGAATTCAGTACCTTTGCAGAGCAACACCCCGAGATCGATAAACAACTTGATGAAAAACAACTACATATACTGAGAAAAGGAAATGTCATCCTTGAAGGACGATTAGCTGGTTGGCTTGCACATCAGCATAATATTCCCGCAATCAAAATTCTGCTTATTGCAGATGTTCAAACTCGAGCAGAACGTATCGTTAAACGAGAAGGCGACGATGTAGAAATTAGAAAACAGGAAATGCTTAAACGCGAACAAAGTGAAAAACAACGATATCACGAATTCTACCATATTGACATCTCTGACACATCAATTTATGATATTATCATTGATTCCTCAGATAAACCACCTGAATCTATACTAGAAATTATTCTAAAAAAAAATAAGATATTAAGGACTCTTAACTATGATGAGTAAAAATCAGCAAAAAAATCAGTTACCCTGCCTGCAGCCGAGAAAACGGTTGATTAAAATTAATGCTGCAACCAATCCACATTATGGTCGACCACCACAAGATCTTGGTGTCTCGAATCTTGTACAGCAGGGTTGTGTTATTCTTGATAAACCATGTGGTCCAACCTCACATCAGGTTGTTGCATGGGTTAAAAACATCCTTAATCTAGAAAAAGCAGGTCATGGTGGAACCCTAGACCCCGCTGTATCGGGGGTGCTACCCATTGCTTTTGGTTCATCCACCAATGCATTGCAGGTATTACTCACCGCTGGAAAAGAATATATTTCGCTCATGAAGCTTCATAAAACCATACCGGAAGAAAAAATTACGAAAACTTTGAATAAGTTTGTTGGTGATATTAATCAAATTCCACCCGTTCGATCAGCGGTAAAACGTGTTCGACGGAAACGACAGATATACTATATTGATATTCTAGAAATTATGGATCGAGATGTCTTATTCCGAGTTGGTTGTGAGGCTGGTACATATATTAGAACTCTCTGTGTCGATATTGGCAAAACATTGCATACAGGGGCCCATCTCGAAGAGCTTCGACGGACACGTGTGGGGTGTTTAACAGAGGAAAACACATTTACACTTCAGACATTGAAAGATGCGTATACATTTTGGAAGGAGGATGACAATCCATCTCAGCTATTAACCTGTCTTAACCCCGTGGAATATCTATTTTCACATCTTCCTGCAATAATTATTAGGGATTCAGCTGTTGACGCGTTATGTCACGGAGCACATCTTGCTGTACCAGGTATTGTAGAGCTGGACACTGGAATAAAAAAGGGTGATGCAGCTACGGTTTTTACTCTTAAAAATGAGGTGGTTGCACTTGTGCATGCAGAAATGTCAACAGAGGAAATGATCCAGCGAGATACAGGTGTTTGCGCAACCCTCTCACGTGTTTTAATGAAAAAGGGAACATATCCTTCTGTCTGGAAAAAAACATAAAAGAGAAGCGTATACCCATTCCTTAACCTGTTATATGCCGAGGTGGCCCAGCCCGGAACGGCGCGAGCCTGGAGAGCTCGTGGGGATTTTCCTCGCGGGAGTTCAAATCTCCCCCTCGGCGCTCTATTTAATTTATAATACTAAAAAAAGGGTGGATGAGGTAATTAACTTCCCCCACGGTATAAAATAAACCCGATGAGTAAGAATATTGCTATTAATGCGGGATGAAATCGCCATTTTAAAACCGTTAATTCATCAAATGCACTGTTATCAGCATTATCATACGCAATAACCTTTAAACTATGGCGCATTTTTGAAGCACTAGATTCACGCCATGTATAGGAATAAGGTGCTTCAACATCCGTATCTACAAGCTCATCATCAATATAAAACTCAACATATGCAACTCCAGATTCGTTATCCTGGGCATCTACCTCAATAGTGATTCCCTGGAAGAACACGGGTACGGCGAAGGGCAAGATTTTATTATCTAAAATGTAAATCGCGTTTTCAGGTTTTGTTATATCAACAATAGGTGCAGTTGTATCAGGCGCCCTAGAAAATACCGCAGTTACTTGCTTATCACCATCGACGATAAGGTTTATTGGGTTAATTGATCCCGTTATGTCTCCTGACCAATGACTGAATTCCCATCCTTCTGCTGGAACTGCAGTGAGTTCAACCGATGACCCATAGGGATAGGTTTGTTGATCAGGGTCTTTAATAACTGAGCCCTGGCCCTCGATGGTGATTACCACAAGGTATTCATTGCTAAAATGAGCAGTTATTGTTTTATTTTGATCCATGACAACGTAGGTTGGGTTTGTGGAACCAGTTAGGTCACCAGTCCATTCGAAAAATTTCCACCCTTCATCTGGTAAAGCAGTCAAATTGATAAGAGTTCCAGCAGTGTATATAATTTGATCAGGGTCTTTTATTACTGTTCCATTACCCTGAATAATTATATCAAGACTGTATTCATCTATTTCAAAATGAGCTGTTACATATTTGTTATCATCCATAATTATGGTGATGGGATTAGTTGTACCAGAAATATCTCCACTCCAATGCGAGAAGTGCCACCAAGGACAAGCTGTTGCGGTAAGAGTGACAATAGTACCATAAGTGTATGTTGGTTGAATGGGGTCAATCATTACATTTCCAGTACCATTGATTGTAACATTAAGTATATATTGATCTTGTGTGAATGTCGCAGTAACATATTTATCCCCGGTCATAACAATAGTATCAGGATTCGTAGTACCAGTAAGATCACCAGACCAAGCTGAAAAAGACCACCCCAAATCAGCAACAGCAGT
>JAHJFH010000275.1 GCA_018824925.1 Thermoplasmatota archaeon | reverse complement strand
ATAACCCTTGTTCCTCTTCGTTTCGTAATATTTTGACAATATCAGGTAACACTCCCATTACCTGCCCATCCCATCTTGATTATAAACATAATTTGTAATGTAATAATGATTCATATTGCATCCCATCTCGCACCGTATACAGCTATGAATATTTTATAGTATATAAAATACTATTGACGCGGCATACAATTTATTTCCTTTAAAATAATAAAAAATAAGGTAGCAATACAAAATTATATATAAGACATTAGAATTATTTTTATCAGTAAGGGGATTTTTAACCATGAATATACGAGATAAAAAAATCATCAGTTCTATATTACTTATTTTTCTTGGCATTACCTCAATGACCACGGTTATTGCCAGTCATCAATCCTCAATCATTGGTGATGAAGATTTTGATCCATTGGTGGATATCGCAGTAACGGTTGAGATTGATACGATTCGATCTTTAGAAAAGCAGGATAAACAACTCCATAAGAAAGAGTTCATTGACATACTTACAGCTCCTGATTTTTATGGGAAAATATCTATCAACAATGAGGAAAGTATTAGCCCTGTTTGGGATAATACTAAATATTTGTATGATATGGGGTGGACAGCTACTGTTGATGTGCCGGATACCGAGGAATTTGTTGAAATAAAAATACAGCTATGGGATGCACGGGATGAACTTTTTTCCGCTGATCGATTATGTGATGTCAGTCCGGATGGCGGTATCGGTGATGATAGCTATGATGTTGAACTAATATATAGTATAAGAGATGGGCATTGGACCGGTGATGATAGTCTTCAAGATGCCAGTGGCTATGGGCGCCTTAATGGTTGTGATGATGGCACGATCTATACAAGAAATCGAGATTGTGAACTCTGGTTTAACATCTACCAAACAGACTATGATAATGATATGATCCCCTATTGGATAGAGGTAAACCAGTATGGCACGGATCCCATGATTTCAAATCTTGGGATGGATGTGGATAATGATAATATCCCTATTGAATGGGAATGGAAATGGGGCTATGATCCAATGATCTATAACTCGCACAATTCCCTAGATTCAGATGTCGATGGTCTTAATAATTATGAGGAATACCTGGTTTCAGAATGGAAATCAGATCCCTATAGAATTGATATCTATACTGAACTTGATCAAATGAGCGAAGGACCCAATGGAGAGATAAATCTCCTCCCCGAGGGGTCTAAGGAATTATTATTTACTGCTTTTGATCGGCAAAACGTGGTCTTCCATCTGGATGATGGTTGTATGGGTGGCGGTGAAATGATCCCTTATGATGAAGAATGTAATAGGGATGATCTTCAGGATATCTATAATGATTACTTCTACCATGGATCAACCACCTGGCGAAGAGGAGTCTTTCACTATGGGATAGTTATCCATGGTCATACTGATGTCGCTGGTGCTGTTTTTGGTGATAACCGGTTCTATATCACAAGCCGCGGACATGATAAAAAAGCAGATCAACTTCTTCTCAACCGCGATGAAGTATATGCCAGTGCCTACATGCATGAGTTAGGACATACCCTTGATTTCTCACCGATTCCTGGGCATAGTCGTGATGCAATGTATCCCTGGCAAATTATGTGGTGGGTGTATCGCCCATATCGTAGTTGCATGAATTATGGATATATGTATTACACGGTGGATTATTCCGACGGTTCCAATCCAAGTTCTCTGGATTATAATGATTGGGAGCGAATGGATCTACGCGCGTTTCAGCATCAGTAACTATTTCAATAATTTCAAAAGAAATTATTATAAGCTGAGGCCTCTCATCTGCGGCTCCTACGTTTCACTTCGGTCCACGCAGTATTTTCGGCCTCAGCTTATAAACCCTCATAGAGTTATAAAAAAAACCTTTGCAAGAACAAAAAATCAATAGAAACACATCTCAGTCATATCTATCTCAACCATGAGTAAAGGATAAACCAAAAACAAACAATCCCTTTTTAAACGCAAACGAATTAAACCAATTTCAACGCACTATGAGAATTATAATACTCGGCGGAGGCTTCTGTGGATCCACCCTCGCCACATACTTAGATCGCCATCACAATCTAGAAACCATACTCATAGATAAAAAACCCTATTTTGAATACACACCATCCTTACCAAAACTACTTCACCCAAATAATAAAAATACTAGATACATACGAAAATATTCAGACTTTCTACCTCATATCACCATAAAAACAGAAGAAATCCTTGCCATCACCCCCCATTACATCAAAACAACAAACCACAGCTACAACTATAATTACCTCATCATCTGTCCCGGTTCCACCTATCAACAACCATTCCCGGAAGAACCCAATATATTTACTATTAAACATGGGTCATCTATACAACAAATCGTAAAAGAAATCAATCACTGTAAACACCTGATAATCATCGGCGGTGGAATTGTCGGTGTTGAAGTCGCAGCAGAACTCGCAATCACCTATCATGACAAACAAATAACGCTTGTACATCCCCACTCAAAACTCCTTGAAAGAACTCCCCCATTTGCATCACGATATGCCCAACACTTTCTCACTAAACATGGTATCACAATTCTATTTAATGAAAAAATACAGTCAATAAATAATAACAGCTGCATAACACAAAAAGGGTTACGTATTCCAATGGATCTTGGAATTTGGTGTGCAGGAGTCTCACCCCCAACCTTAACAATGAAAAATTTTTCTTCTCAAATAATCACTGATAAACACACGTTAGTTGTTAATGAATACTTCCAGTTAAAGGAGTATCCCAACATTTTTGTTGGCGGTGATATCACCAATATTGCTGAAGAAAAAACCGCACTAAATGCTGAACGCCATGCCCGGTATTTATACCATAATATCATTCAACAAATTGACAATAAACCCCTGAAAAAATATCATACAATCCCTACAGTATTAGTTATAAGTCTAGGTCCCAAAAATGGGATAATCGCCCTTCCAAGATTTGTGTTTCCTGGTTTGATTCCTGCTGTAACAAAATGGGTTATTGAAAAAATAACTCTTTTGAATAGAACTTAATCCATGTTTTGAATGAAAGAATTTAAACAGAAATAAGTGATTAATAAAATATATGTTCGAGGAACCGCAAAAACGTTTAGTTTCTCATTTAAAACAAAATGGATATATTAAATCACTCTCGGTTGAGAATGCATTTATAAAAATTCCAAGAGAACTTTTTGTTCCACTGGATCTTAAACAAAGTGCCTATGTCGATACCCCTCTTCAAATTGGCAAAGGACAAACAATATCTGCCCCGCATATGGTAGCCATTATGAGTGAAACCCTCGATCTACATACAGGTCTACATGTGCTTGAAATAGGATCAGGATCTGGATATCATGCTGCAATCACTGCATCAATAGTTGGTGAAAAAGGTCATGTTTATACCATTGAACGTATCGAAACATTAGCCCAAATGGCCAAAGAGAATATATCACGAGCAAAAATAGCTAATGTTACGGTAATAATCGGCGATGGTTCTGAGGGATTACCTAAATATGCTCCTTACGATCGAATCTATATTACCTGCGCTGCTCCAAGGACTCCACCACCGTTATTTGATCAGCTTAAGAACATGGGAAAACTTTTAGTCCCTGAAGGAGACATGATCTGTACTTTGATGTTATACGAAAAACATGGTAAGAAATTTCAAAAAAGAAATTTTGGTGGATGTGCTTTTGTTCCTTTATTAGGAAAATATGGGCATCAAAAATAATTATTTTATTAGATCGGTAACGGCGGAACACCATCCCTGTGGCCCTATTCCTGGTGCTTGCTGATATTTTGATGAAATATAACTGCCATCAGGTCGTTGGACAACTATAGGAATATCCACCTCATCTAACATACTTAAATCATTTTGTGAATCACCCAGAGCTATCGATTTGAAAGATGGATATTTTTTTGAATATAATTGCAGTAGTCTTCTAACAGCCGTTCCCTTGTTATGATGACCCATGATATGATGATAGCGACCACCTGACATGACAAATAGGTCCATTTTTTTTATCGCTGAAAGAATGTCATTAGTTTGATCAGCTTCTAGAAATTTCAATGGGAGTTCAAAATCCCGTTGTTTAGCTAAAGCGGCTTGCTCAAGTGGCAATCCTGTGTCTTCTGATATTTCGGTAGTACTCATCTCGGCAAAACTCGTGATTTTGAATTGTTTTTTTAATGCTACAGCCGCTTGGATGAGCTGTTGATAGGAAATACCGAACTTGATAAGATTATAGCCATTGTATGTTGCATCACAGGTATAGTTAAAATCAAAATATTGATGAGGTATATAGATACCGCCACCATTTTCCGATATAAATGGATGGGTGTTACCGATTTTTTGTTGCCAATAGAGTATTTCTGCTTTTGTTTTACTGGTACAGAATATGAGGGGGATGTTATATTTTTTAATTTGATGTAATGCTGGTTGTGCTGCATCAAATGAGTAGGTATGGTGCTCAAGGAGTGTACCATCAAGGTCTGTGAAAATGATGTTTTTTTGCATGGTTTGTGGTTATGGAATTTCGGAGGTATTTAAAAATTATTAGGTTTCAAAATACTAAATATAATTGCGATATTATAATAATTTTGGTGGTGTTATTTTTTTTGAAATGGCAGTTTGTCACCGTAAGTATATATAATGGTTTTTACAGATAATTAACATGAAACTGGGGCCTTAAGGGAACGGGTTTTAGACCAGCCTTCAACTCGTATCTCTGAGGGTTCCTTGGTTTCCTTTTTTACATTTCTTTGGAAAATTTATTTAAAGGATATTTTATATTTATTATTAAGGGAATGTTCAATGCATAAACAGTTATTGGCGGTAACGGTCATTCTTATAACTGGTATAATACTCTGTAGGTCATGTGCGGGCTATTCTAGTTCAGATTCCGCTGATGGTGGGCAACAATTTGGAATTTCCATAGGCAATTTATTATTTATGGATATGCGCCCCATATGGAAACACTTGTTTGATGTCCCTTTTAATCCAGGGTATTCAAATGATCATGTAATACTTAGTTTAGGGGGGCATCTGTATATTGAGGCGGGGAATTATACAATTTTTCAGAAAATTTCCTATCTAGATGGTGTTCAGATTCATTCAAAATTATGGTTAAATATATTTTTCTGTAATTTCTCCTGTGCAACAATACATAATGCAACAAATTTGGAACGCCGTGAAGCAGTGCGTTTTGCATTGTCACAATTAGGATGCGCCTACCAGAACCCATATAAAAATCATACGGTGTATGATAGTTGGCATGCAAATTTTGATCCAGATGATCCCATAGATCCTTATGCTACATGGTGGTATTGTTCTGAATTATGCTGGGCATCATATTATCAGCAAGGGATAAATATCGATGCCACACCTGAGAAAGTACTAGATGATGATGGTAAATATTATTATAATGTTACTATCCGTGATAAAGCATTTAACATAAACAGTACAACAACAAAAAGTATAACTCTTGATACAACACCTCCTGCAATAAGCTT
>JAHJFH010000274.1 GCA_018824925.1 Thermoplasmatota archaeon | reverse complement strand
TGTTATAGTTGCGATTGGGAATACTGCGTGGTCTGAAGCATCAGCGTAAGACCCGCAGATGAAAAGTCGCATCTCTTTTTTCTCAAGTTAAACCATATCTCTTTTTTGTCGCGTGCGGCAGGCATTCGCCTGCCCCTTAACGACGCGACAGGAGTATTCAATAATATGAAGGTTGTATGTAGCGGTAGCTCTAAAAAGATTGCGGGTGATACTCGCAATAACTGGGTGACCATGATGTTTGTCACCCATAACCGATATAATTGTTTTCGAAAACAGGTCTATATTGACACCTGTACAGAAGCATTCTATGATTTGGAACGCTTTGGTTTTGAGTTTGGTGATTTTGGTTTCGCGTTCAACCATGTTCACTTCTTGGTAAATATCCCAAAGCGGTACTCAGTTCAAACCGCGGAAATCATGCTGAAATCCTATTCTGCCAGGAAAATATTTGAAACCTTCCCGGGGTTTCGGAAACGATATCCACGTGGTGGTTTTTGGAGTGGCTATGACCATTATGAATCCACGGGTTGGAAAAACCTTGAGGAATCGAGCGCCTATATCCGTGATCAACCACGTCATCACAATGTTCATGTAGTTGATGACCGGCAACAAAGACTACCCACTGTGACCGCCGAGTGAGATACGGCAACGCCTATAGGGCTTGCCGAGGAACGAAGGCGGAATGGGATCATAAGGGCGCAGCCCTTATTTCATATCATTTTGATATATGTAATTATCATATCATTGGAAATCAATTATTTATAGTGGTCACGACAAGCGGCTGACTATCAATTTTAAGATAGATTTTTTTGTCAAATTGTAGCGTCATCGATAAGCAAGGCTTGGGACATAAACGATGGTTTTATATAACTTTCAATTACCATCAGATATTCTCACAATGAAGATTATAATGATGTATAAATATCTTGAAGATTCAGAGAATATAGGATTTCATGGATACGTCGTGGATTAGTTTCTCCAATAAGTTGTGAGAGTAATTCATAGGTTTTAAAATAAATATGCCATTGTTCGGGAACATCATGAAGGGTTTTATGGATAGCGCATTCATAAATATGTTTGGCAAGCAGCACACCATCTTCAAAAGAGAGTTCATGGTGTTTGATTAATTTTGTTGATTTCATTGAGTAAAACTCCCCCGGGAGAATAACCCAATTTATTATAATAAGATGATATTTATATAATTTGCCATTAAATAAAAATATATTTACCCAACAAAAACTACCCCAACCTCACCGAACACACCCCCCGAAATGAACAATGCCGACACCGCTTTACATCACCATGATCCACCACAACCCTTCGTTTACCCTGCAACACCATACGCATCTCCCCCATCACCGATGCTAACCGAACCCGTAACGCCGCATCAAACCAAACCCGAAACCGCCCCGACGGATACACTAACCATCCAAACGGTACATGCACCTGCTGTACATCCTCCACCAACAAACAATACGCTGCCACCTGCAACACATGATTCTCAGGAGGTGTAACATACCACCCTGATTTATACTCCACCGGCACCACCCCTTCATCCATCTCAACAACAAAATCTGGTTTACCAGTTAATAAATACCTACGAGAAAACAACGGCTCAGCAGGCCGATGCAAATCAGTATACCGAACCGTCCCCGAAGGTACATACAATCGTCGTTTTTTCACCATTACTATATAACGAAACACAAAAGCAATAACACATAAAAAAACCCCACATCCAACTAAAACCACACCTACCCACCACATCATAACAACACCCCCACAAGCAACCCAAGCATTTCAAGAGCCATCAGCACTGCCGCAATTCCCCCTATCCAGCGAACAATCCGATAAACTTTATCAAAACCCTCTAACTGAACCCCCAAAGACCGATGTGCAGCAGCACCTCGTTCAAGCGCTGGAGAATCCGGAACATATCCCTCACGAGATAACTGCCATGCCATCGAACAAAAAACATATTGGCCAATCTCAGATGCACGAATAACCGGCGAAACCGAAGATTTCCGTTGACCCATCCCTTACGATATCCCTATACAAAACTATATATCATTCCCCCAGGGTTACCGAAACTACTCCATGACCCAAAAACCACCAAACCACCCAGAAGACCCACGAACACTCATCCGTGAACTTGCCGAACAATATGATTCCACCAACCAAAACACCTACATAACCATCTATTTCAACAAAAACGAAGACCCACAATATTTCGATCATCGCGAACACGCCTGTGCCTCTGCTCTCAACACCACTGAAGAAACCAATTTCCATACCACCATGGAACGCATCAAAACCTACCTTCACACCACCAACGCGACCTACGGCGCTATCTATGCCTCTGTCATCCATGACTTTTTCAAAACCCTCACCCTAAAGACCCCCATCTATAATGCACTTATCGTCGACACCTCACCATACATACGACCACTCGCACGCATCCTCGATGAATGGGAATCCTTCACTCTCGTCCTCCTTGACTCACATACCGCAAAAATCATCGACATCGATCTTGGCCACATCGAAAAACACACCCAACTATTAAAAGACATTATGAACAAACACAAAAAAGGTGGCCAATCACAAGCTCGATTTCAACGTCTCCGCAAAGGTGCTATCCATCAATTCCTCAAAGACGTCATCGAATCACTCGAAGAACACCATGAATCACACATCATCCTTGCCGGACCGGGTACCACAAAAAAACAATTCTACGACCAACTCCCAAAACACCTCCAACAACTCGTTCTCACCACCCTTGACATCGACATCAATAACGAAAACCGTCTTATACAAGAATCCTTTAAACACATCAGCTCCGAAGAACAAAAAGCAACTACTCGCCTCGTCAACCACTTGAAAAAAGAAATCCTCACCGATGGCCTCGCCACATATGGATTTGATCATACCCTTCAAGCCGCACAACAAGGAAAGATCGATATTCTTTTCGTTGAAAAAGACTACAAAGTCAAAGGCTGCATCTGTGAACATTGCCAAATCGTCCGTGCAGGCCCCATCAAAGACTGCCCCATCTGTGGACAACCCGCCTCAGAAACAGATGCCATCGAAGAGATTATTGAATTTGCTGAACGTACCAACGCCACTATAGAATTCACTGATGATCCCTTCATCGCAGAACTCGGTCATATCGCAGCACTCCTCCGTTACAAATAGTCACCACATCCACAACCGCTCTCCTTCCTCAAAATATATATAAGAACCAATATGATGCATCGCACCACAGAGACATACCTATGAATCCAACAATCGGCATCCGACGAGAAGACAAAAACAAATGGGAACGACGCGTCCCTATCACCCCAAAACTCGTCCAAGAACTAAAAGAACACCACAGCATCACCACCCATATACAACCCTCATCAATACGGGTATTTACCGACGAAAAATACCAATACACCGGTGCAATCATCACCGAGGATCTCTCAGATGCCTCCATCATATTCGCGGTTAAGGAAATACCCACCAATTTTTTCCAAGAAAAAAAAACCTATATATTCTTCTCCCACACCATAAAAGGTCAACAAAATAACATGCCCATGTTAAAGCACATGATGGATCTTGAATGCACCCTCTTAGACTATGAACGCATCATCGACTCCCAAGGACGCCGACTTGTTTTCTTTGGACGATATGCTGGTCTTGCCGGAATGATTGACACCCTCTGGGGCTACGGACAACGCCTTCAAAACCAAGGAATTTCATCACCCCTCACCACTATACAACAAACCATCCACTATGGCACCCTTGAAAATGTAAAAGAACAGTTCCATCACCTTGCAAACCATATAAAAACCCAGGGACTCTCCTCTGAAGAACACCCCCTCATTATTGGCTTTGCTGGTTACGGCCATGTCTCGCAGGGGGCACAGGAAATCATCGATCTTCTCCCCCATAAAGAAATCCAACCTAAAGACCTCCCCACCATCACTCAACACGCAGACCCTCACCATGTCTACAAAGTCGTCTTCAAAGAACATGACATCGTCACACCAAAACAAGGGCCCTTCAATCTACAAGACTATTACAAACGTCCTGATCGTTATGAGCCCCAATTCGATCAATACCTCCCCCATCTCTCCATACTCATGAACTGTATCTATTGGGATAACCGCTATCCACGACTGGTAACAAAAGACTGGATCACTCACCACGCTACATCTGATAGAAAACTCCAAATCATCGGAGATATCAGTGTCGACATCCATGGTGCAATCGAATGTACTGAAAAAGTCACCACTCCTGATAGCCCCTGTTTTGTGTATCATCCACTTAAAAAAACCATTGTAGATGGCCCCATCGGCCATGGAATTGCAGTTATGGCTATTGACAACCTACCCTGCGAACTCCCAAGAGCATCATCCATCGCCTTTAGTAAAGCTCTTTTTAATTTAATCCCCCCTCTTGCACACACTGATTTCACCCAACCACTCAGTAGCTTACACCTACCTACTGAACTCAAACCAGCCATAATTCTACATCAAGGAAACCTAACCAAGGAATACCAGTACATCGACAAGTATTTATAAGAAACACCCTATTTGCCCGGCCGGCATCTTACAACCCTATAGGAGCGCTGTCTTGTATGAAAAAAATCCTTGTTTTAGGAGCCGGAATGGTTTCCCGACCCCTTGTACGCTACCTCTTAGATCAATCTGACTGTCAAGTCACCATGGCAAGCCGCACCGTTCAAAAAGCAGAGGAATGTATCGAACACCACCCCAGCGGCATTGCCCAAAGTCTTGACTGTACCAACAACACAGAACTAGAGGATCTTGTTACCAATGCCGATGTTGTCGTCAGTCTCCTTCCCTATGTCTATCATGTCCAGGTTGCCAAATTTTGTATCAAACATTCGAAACACCTCGTAACCACCTCATATGTCAGTGAAGACATGCGCACCCTTGATAAACCTGCTAAAAAAGCTGGTATCCTCCTTCTCAATGAATGTGGTCTTGACCCTGGAATCGACCACATGTCAGCCATGCGAATCATCCATGATGTCTCCTATAAAGGCGGCATCATCAAAAGCTTCCGCTCCACCACGGGTGCACTACCAAGCCATGAAGCAAACACCAACCCTTTTGGCTATAAATTCTCGTGGTCACCTCGAGGTGTACTACTTGCCTCACGAAACCCTGCGCAATGGCTTCAAGACGGAAATATTATCAGCATCCCCGGAAAAAAACTTTTTGAAAATTACACACTCCAAGACGTCCCCACTGTCGGCACCTTCGAAAATTACCCAAATCGCAACTCAGTCCCTTACAAAGACATTTACGGCCTTAAAGATGCTCAGACTGTCTACCGCGGCACCTTCCGCATGGCCGGCTGGTGCGAAACCATGCGGTATCTTACTACTCTCGGCTGGCTACAAGACACCCCACTCACGAATTTCAACGGAATCACCTATGCCGATGTAACCCGATTTCTCATCAAAGCAGCACAAACCGATGATCTATATCAAGCAACCGCTACCTCACTTGATCTCACACCATACGCAACGGTCATGAAACGACTCCAATGGCTAGGTCTTTTTTCCACCACAAAAAAACTCCCCACTGGTAGAAATTCACCACTTGATTGGCTCAATGTTATCACCCTTGAAAAAATGGCGCTTCATAAAAATGAACGCGATATGATCGTCATGCACCATGAATTCATCGCAGAATATCCAGATAAAACAGACTACATCACCTCCACATTGGTAAATTATGGTATTCCCAATGGAGACTCAGCTGTCGCTCGAACCGTTGCGCTCCCTGCAGCTATTGCAGTAAAAATGATAATTAACGGCACCATCACCCTCACAGGAGTACATATCCCCGTCACACCGTCCATATACACGCCAATCCTCGATGAATTAGAAACCATGGACATCCGTTTCACTGAAGCCACTACGCCCCTCTCATTTGGGTAATGTTCTTTGTTGGGAAATTTCCAAACGTTTTCTGACAGTTTATAAAGTATCGAGCCCATAACAGGATAAAAGAACATAGGATGTGAAAAAAAAATGATGATAAAAAATACTCGAACATATGGATTATTAATCGCTGGTTTAATCGTTGCCGGCACCTTTGGTTATGCCTTTCTATCACAACCTTCTGTCATTGGTGGTATTGCTACCTTTGACATGAAACAATTCTCTTCCTATGATGAACTCACCTCTTATGTCGCTCTTGGTACGAGCGGTGGCTATTACAGTAGTACAGGTTTGCGTAACGAAGAAAGTGCAATGATTGACAGTTCATTTAATGCCCTCCCTGGGGCCCAAGATTTAAGTGGTGATGGAAAAAGTCAAGATTCAGGAGGCACCTCGGTCGACTACTCACAAACCAATATCCAGGTAGCAGGTGTCGATGAACCCGATGTTGTTAAAACCGATGGCACCTACCTATATATTATTGTGAATAATGAAATCATAATCGTCGCTGCCTACCCAACTGAAAATGCGACAATTATCGCCCGTATAAACTTCGATGCCAACATGTCACTTAATACTCTATTCATCTATGAAAACCGTCTGATCGCTTTTGTAAACTCCTACAACTACGATATCGTTCGAACCTCAGCAATCTTAGAAGACGATGTTGGAAAATCCATACCTTGGTACTCCTCACCAGATACATACATTTACATTTATGATCTATCAAACATAGATTCACCCAGTAAAGAAAAGGAAATCGTTATTGGTGGGAGCTTTACCAGTGCACGAATGATCAATTCCTACGTTTACCTTATCACCACCCAATACACCTACGGTATCAATGAAGACCAACAAATCGTTCCCCGTCTCCTTGTTAATGAGGAAATTAAGGACATTCCACTCACAGATATCTACTACGTTGACATACCAGAAAAAAGTAGTACCTTCACTAATATCATCTCCTTTGACGCCTCTGATCCTTCAGCTGATATTCTTGCTGAAGTCTACCTCCTTGGTAATGGTAACATTATCTATGTCTCACAAAACAACATCTATGTTACCTATCCTCTAGGGTGGTATGACTACACACAACTTGAAACCATCATGAAAGATTTTATCATGCCCCTCATTCCTGACAGCTATACTACGGAACTTGGTCTTGTCGAACAACTCAGCCTCGAAGACTATCAAAAAAGCACAGTTACCGAATGGATCCTGCAAACCTATGTCACCAACCTCAATGATCTCCAAAAACAACAACTCGCTACTGCCATGGTCGAACAAATGGAGCGCACCATCATCCACCGAATCAGTATCAACAACGGAGACATCACTTATGAATCACAAGGAAGTGTCCCTGGTAGTATTAACAACCAGTTCAGCCTCTCAGAACACAATGGATATCTCCGGGTTGCCACAACCATCAATGGCTGGATAGCCCGCTCGTACCTCACCGACTATGAATCAACAAACAATATCTACGTCCTTGACATGGCCCTTGATATCGTTGGCCAAGTCACCGGCCTAGCAGAAGGTGAACAAATCTATGCCACCCGCTACGTCGATGACCTCTGCTACCTTGTAACCTTCAAACAAATTGACCCATTCTTTGTTATCGACCTCAGCCAACCAACCAACCCAGAAGTCCTCGGAGAACTCAAGATCCCAGGATTCTCCACCTACCTCCATCCGTATGATGATACTCACATCATCGGTATCGGTCGTGATGAACAAGAAGTCAAAATAACACTTTTCGATGTCACCGACCTACAAAACCCACAAGAGCTTGACACATACATCATTGAAAATGACAAAAACCAGGAATGGATCTGGACACAATCCACGGCACTCTATGACCATAAAGCCTTCCTTTTCTCAAAAGAAAAAAACCTGCTTGTCATACCCGTGGGTACCTACGCAATCGAATCAGCCTACGTCTTTGACATCTCCATCGAAGATGGTATCAATCTGAAAGGAACCGTCACCCATGATTATACATCAAACGGTGACGAACAACCCGATGAACCCTGGAAATCCTCGATCTATCCCAGTGACTACGGTAACTCGATACAACGATCCCTCTATATCGAAGATGTACTCTACACTATATCAAACAACATGGTTAAAATGAATAATCTTAACACGCTAACCGAACTCAACGAAATCCTCCTAATATAAAAATAAAAAGTCCGTGTGTCTTGAGCTGAGAGGAGCATCCCCCTGCCCTCTAAAAAAAACAGCATCCCACTTCATCATTACTGTTTCCTCCCCCTCCTCTCCCCTCAACACACACACCAATCAACCCTTTTATATTTTTCTTTAAAAATTCAAATACATATCTTTAATTAAAAAAAAGTATACGACAAAATAATATTGGGAAAAGCGGGCAAAGGGAGAAAACTTACTCAGCGCAAGGGGGGAAAACTAATAAACCTCAAATGCTGCACACGAAGACGCCCTACAATTCCCAATATCGCCCACCAAATATACCAATCTGGTGTTTTACACCTGAAATAACAACAAGAATATCTACAAAAACTTCTAAAAAAATATTGCACAAAACAAAAAAACCATTAGCTACCCCCTATCAAATGTACAACAAATCAACAAACCACCAGAATTCAGTACATAAAAATCATAATAACAACCTTCTTACCGATACCATTTTATAACCCACACAATTACGGCCTAGACAAGGGGTATCAATAATGACTATTACACCACAAAACGTCCACAGCACGCTAAATAAGTATATGCTTGCTGATGGCCTTGAACTTGTCCTTGATCTCAGAAAAAGCCATGGCAGCCGTATTTACAACGCACGAACCAACAAATACATGCTTGACTGCTTCTCATTTTTTGCAAGCGCACCCCTTGGATGTAATCATCCAAAACTCACCACACCAGAATTCATGAAACATTTAGCAGAAGTCTCAGTTAATAACCCCACAAACTCAGATCTTTACACCGTAGAAATGGCAGAATTTGTTGATGCCTTCCATCACTATGCGGTACCTTCTACCTTTAAACATCTCTTCTTTATCAGTGGCGGCGCTCTCGCTATCGAAAACGGTCTGAAAACCGCATTTGATTGGAAAATTAGAAAAAATTTTGCTCGTAACACAAAAAAAGAAACCGGAACCCAAGTCATTCATTTTCAAGAAGCATTTCATGGTCGCACTGGTTACACCATCTCCCTTACCAACACTTTTAATAAAAATAAAATCAACTATTTCCCAAAATTCCCTTGGCCGCGCATCATTAACCCTAAAATCACATTTCCCCTTACTAAACGCAATGAAACAAACGTCCAAAACCTTGAAATTCAAGCAATCGACGAAATTCATACCGCGATCAAACAAAATCCTGATGATATTGCTGCCCTTATCATAGAACCTATTCAAGGAGAAGGCGGGGATAACCATTTTCGACCCCAATTTATGCAACACCTTCAAAAAATCTGTCAAGAACAAGAAATAATGTTCATGGTTGATGAAATACAAAGTGGTGTTGGTATCACAGGAAAAATGTGGGCATATGAACACCATGGTATAAAACCCGATATTCTTGCTTTTGGAAAAAAAACCCAGGTATGTGGCATCATGGTTAGCCCACGTGTTGATGAAATCCCAGATAATGTATTCAAGGTCTCCAGCCGTCTAAACTCAACCTGGGGTGGTAACCTAGTTGATATGGTCCGTTGCCAAAAATATCTTGAGATTATTGATGAGGAACGCTTAATACAAAATGCTGCAGAATTGGGTCCACGTATACGTGAAGGCTTAGAAGACATCCAAGAAAAGTACCCAAATCTTATATCAAATGCTCGAGGAAGTGGTCTCATGTGTGCCTTCGACCTCCCAACACCTCAACTTCGAGATCAAATACGAGAAAAACTCTATGCAAAGGATTTAATTATCCTCGGCTGTGGTGCATCCACCATTCGATTCCGACCACCCCTTATTATAACCGAATCAGAAATTGATCAAGCCCTTACCATCATAAAATCAGTTGTACAAACAATGCAGTAAACCGCCCCCAAACAGCGTCATCGTACATATCAATACCAAACACCTTAGTCAATCGATAACTTTTTAAAATATACCACAGTTGTTAATACGAACAGGGGACTATTATGAAATCAACCCATAGACAAAAAATTTTATTATTATTTATAAGCATGCTTCTTCTCCTCAGCCTCTTTACACCACAAGGCATCGCTGAAACACAGTCAAACTCACAGCGCTTAAACATACTCTATACTATCACTCAACCAGAACTTACAGAACTCACGATTCAAGACACCATCTATGATAGTATTCAAACCGATGAGCTCACAATCGTTGGAAACCCTGGAGATCCCGCATTACCCGCAAAACTAGCATATATCCTTTTACCCTCAAACACCCGCATTGATCAAATCACTGTTACTTCCAAGGACAAGATATTACTTGACACAAACCTGTATATCAACCCCGTTGGGGAACCTATACCGATCGATCAACAGGCACCTATACCGACTCCACAACCTAATCCTGCTATATATTCTAACGATGCTCCCTTCCCAGGAACCCTTTATACAATGGTAGGAACCTACATCTTCCGAGGCTATCGCATCCTTGCCTTACAACTCCATCCACTCGAATATAATCCGGTCTCTAAAATACTATGGTATTATCCTGAGCTAACGGTACATATTACTACAACAACTCTCTCAACATCTGCTCAAACCTACCGTGGTTATGTTCAAGATCGTCAAACCCTCCTAACAAAAGTCGATAACCCAGAGATCGTTGCCACCTACGACACACTACCGAATCTCCCAACAAACAAGGATAGCTATGATTTAATGATTCTCACAACTGATGCCTTTGTAGCAGAATTTACTCCATTAAAAGATGCTCATGATGCCATAGGGCAACCAACAATCATCAAGACCCTTACAGATGTTGGTAGTACCACCCTCGATGACATCCGAGATTTCATCCGTGATGCCTATACAGACTATGGAATTGAATATCTCCTGATCGGAGGAGATGATGATAAAGTCCCCGCGCCAACACTTTGGGTCTATGGCCTTGATGAAGGCACTGATCCATATGAAACCTATCTTCCTTCAGATATTTTCTATGCTTGTCTTGATGGTCCATATAACTATGATGGTGATGCCAAATGGGGAGAACCTACTGATGGTACCAATGGCGCCGATGTTGATCTCTATGCAGAGGTGTATGTTGGTCGTGCATGTGTCGGCTCAACCGCTGAAGTAGCAAATTTTGTCACCAAAACCATCGCTTATCTTAACAAAGACCCTGAAGATCCCTATCTCTCTGAAATGTGTCTCGCTGGAGAATATCTTGGTGACTATGGAATCGCAAGCTATGGTGGGAACTATTGTGACCAATTAATCGATAGCTGTAGCGATGATGGATACACTACTGTTGGCATTCCATCAACCGATTATACCCTTACTCTCTTATATGATCGTGATTACCCTGGACATAACTGGCCAAAATCAGACATCATGAGCATAATCAATAATGACGTCCATGTAATCAACCATCTAGGTCATGCTTCCTATGGATATAATCTGAAAATGTATGATACCGATGTCTACAGTCTCACCAATGATAAATATTGTTTTATCTACTCCCAAGGTTGCATGGCCGGTGGCTTTGACTCTGGGGATTGTATCGCCGAATATTTCACTGTTAAATCAACCCATGGCGCCTTTGCCGTAATCATGAACGCCCGCTACGGATGGTTCTGGTCATATAGCACCGACGGTGATTCACAACGATTCCATCGTCAGTTCTGGGACGCCGTTTTTAATGAACAAATATCCCAGATTGGAAAAGCTAACCATGACTCCAAGGAAGATAACCTCGGCATTATCGATCGATCCTGTATCCGGTGGGTCTATTACGAAACCAACCTCTTTGGTGATCCTCTCCTCGACTTCTTTGAAGTTGATACCAACAATCCCCCTGAAACACCAGCTGCACCAACTGAGAAACCCGGTGAACCCCATATCTATATCGCAAGCACCACTGATCCAGAAGAAAACCCCCTAGAATACATGTGGGACTGGGGCGATGGTACCTATAGCAACTGGATTGGTCCCTATCCATCAGGTACTTCAATTGAAACTGAACATTTCTTTATGAAACCCGGAACCTATGAAATTCGAGTGAAAGCCCGAGATGACAGCCTCATAGAAAGTGCCTGGTCACCACCGTTAATAAAAACAGTTGAAACACCTATCGTTCAAATAACATCAATTAAGGGCGGATTCCGCACAATTCAAGCACAGGTGCACAATACCATAGATATCCCACTAACCAATATTTCCTGGTTGATACGCTTTCGAGGTGGTATCATCCTCAATGGACTTATTACAAACGGCAATATCCAAGAACTCCCCCCACAAGGAAATATGACCATAGAAACAAAACCTGTTTTTGGTTTAGGACTCAGTCAACTCACAATACGACTTGCCCAAGCAGAACAAACCTATCAAACCATCATTATAGGGCCCTTCATCTTGCTCAAATCAACATAACAACAGAATACATCTTTATAATTTTCATGAATAAATTAGTTACCCAAGACGTTTCTTAAGATACGCGATGAGAGTATCAACCGGAACCCGATCTTGTTCTGTTGAATCACGATCTCGGACTGTGACGGTTAAATCCTCAAGGCTTTGATGATCAACAGTAACACATAACGGTGTACCCACCTCATCCATACGGGCATACCGACGACCAATTGTGCCCCCTTCATCATAAAAGGTAGTCAGCAACGCATCCCGCAACAATCGATCAATATCCATCGCCTGTTCCACCAATCGTTCATCTGAAATTAAAGGAAACACACCAACTTTCAAAGGAGCTACCCGGGGGTCAAGATGTAACACCCGATATTCCTCATCCTTTTTCTGGATTTCCTCAAAACTATGTTCTAAAACAAAATAGATGATTCGATCAATACCATATGAAGGTTCAATCACATGCGGGACAAATCGTTCACCTACCTGTTTTTCAATGGTTTCGACAACTTCATAGCACTCAGATGGAACCGATATTTTTTGACCATCAATGGTAAGTATAAGTGGGTGCTTTGGAACCGTTGTCATTGCCTCAAGAGCCTTCTGGATTGCCCCTGCTTTCCTTTTAAATAACGGTCCGAGTTTTCCCATATTAGGCAAAACTTTTTTGACAGTTATTTCCTTTGGTGTAGGAAATTTTCGTAAGGCATACATGTCAACATGCGAGGCATCAATATGGGCAGTAAGATCATAGGCAGAACGATCTGCAATGCCAACACATTCTACCCAACCAAATCGTTCACTTAATAACTCTGCATCCCAACACTCCCGTGCATAATGTGCAAGTTCATCACCACCATGTTTCCGAAACCGAAATTTCTTCGGATTGATACCCACGGTCAGTAAAAAATCTTGAGTAAGATACATATAATAGGCAAGGGCTTGATTGTTAATGACGCCCTGATCAACAGCATCTTTCAAACTAAGCTTCATTTCTTTTTCATTATCAAACAGATAAAGGATTTTATCTTTTACATCAGGAAAATTACGATGATTTTTATTTTCTGGATCAAAAAAAACCTCTGCTTCTGCCATAGCAAACTCACGCTGTCGAAGAGTACCTTGCCGTGGTGAGATTTCATTTCGAAATCCTTTTCCTACTTGTATCACTCCAAATGGGAGTTTTTCTCGACAATAGCGATAGAGCAGATGAAAATTGGTAAAGATACCCTGGGCGGTCTCTGGTCTGAGAAATGCTGGTCGCCCAGTACCTATTCCGATATAGGTGCTAAACATTAAATTCACCGGATGTGCTTCGGTAAAAGTTGTACCACAATCAGGACAGGATACATCTCCGTTTTGAACTGCCTCTTCAGCAGAGACACCAGCTTTTACAAGATCTTCAACCTTAAATGCATGCTTACATTTATTACATTCAACGGTAAGATCCGTGAATTCTTCTACATGTCCTGAGGCTTTTAACACCTCATATAAAGTGATAGTGGGGGTGTGAATTTCCACACAAGAATCTTTCAATAAATAGAACTGTCGCCAGATGGTCTCAATGTTGTGTTTCAGCTGTGATCCTAATGGCCCATAATCATAAAATCCAGCGACACCACCATAGATTTCAAAGGAGGGATATATAAAACCTCGTCGCTTGGCTAACATCATAAGTTTATTGTACACGTCTTGTGGCATGCTAGGATACTCCAATTTAGAAAAAGAATTGTATTATTTCTAGTTATTTCATGCAGCTTTGCCACATACATTTCATCAGATCAATGTCCGTTACCATGCCGATTAATCGATTATCTGAATTCACCACGGGGATGTGACTGATGTTGTTTTTATACATTTTTCTTGCTACCTCAGAAATTGGGGTATTTTTTGATGCTGTTATAATCTTAGTGACCATGACTTCTTTCGCGGGAACTGGGGGTAAATTCACCTGGGTCGTGGAATAATATAAGCGGACGGTATCACGAATTCCTTCCCAGGTCCATTCATCTTCATCTCCACCCATGCCGATATTAGTTTGTGATACGCTTTCTTTAATATGGCTAAGTTTAAACAAATCTCCCTCACTAACGATTCCTGCGAGTTTTCGATCGTCATTAAGAATAGGTAAGGCAGTTTCACTGGTGATATTAATTATTTCCATGATTATTGTTATAGGGGTCTCTTGGTATATTGGTACAAGATTAGGGGTGAAGTAGTGTTCTACGACATCATCATATTCTTTGGGTAATGCTTTGAGAATATCAGCGGGGCTGATGATGCCGACAAGGTTTTTACGTTTATCGACCACAGGAATTCCATGAATGCGATGTTCATAGAGTAGTTTTGCAGCATCGACAAGTTCCTGATCCTTATTAATAACAATGGGGTCGGTACTCATAATAAGAGCAAGTTGCTCCTCATCAGGGTTTTTAAAAATGTCATTACGAGTGACAACACCAACAACGGTTTTTGTTTCACGTTTCAAAACAGGCATTCCTGATACATTATGTTTAGCGAGTGTTTTTAAGGCATCTCGAATTGTACCGGGTACATAGGCGACAATAAGTTCTTTTGACATTGTATCTTCGACTTTCATGGTTTCCCTCTTGAACCATTATATTTCCATGAGAGGTTCCAAGGACTGATAATCCAGAACAATACAGGAACGCGGGAAATTGAGAGCAGGAATAAAGTCATCCAAATTTAAAGCTTTCCTCGGCTGATATGTTATCATATTTAACAATTCCTCAATGGAAAACAGGTTAGTTTGTGATTGAATAAATCGGATTTCAGCAAGCATGTCTGGGGAAACAATCATGGTGTTATCTGTGCCAAGGAGCAGTGTGATAGTAGTGTGTTTAAGGAGTTGATAGTTGGGTTGAAGTCCAAAATAATGATTGGAACGGGGGCATAGCACAATCGGTATATTCTCTGCAGCAACCTGTTCAAGATCAGCAGCTGTTGCCTGGTTCATATGTACGAGAAAATCTGGATGTAAATTAAGAATCAAATCAATGTCTTCATGGATACCTTCGCTAGCGTGCAGTGCAAAAAGTTTTTTTTTATAATGCACAAACCTCGCTAGTTTTTCAAGCTCAGAATAATCCCAATTTGATATGCTACTAATCCCAATCCCTGCCGTCTGATATAGGAGATTTTCGATCTCCTTTTTATGATAGGAAAGTCCTGTAGGTCTACCTAGAATTACACTATTTATCTGATTGGACTGTAGTGCTTGTGAAAGAAGCGAAACACCTGCAATACCTCCTTCTCGAAAATCACAAAACCAGTTAATATGATGACGTTTCATTTCCTGTATTGTCCATTGCATTCCTGTAATAATTTCATTTGATGATGCTTGCGCTAACCACTGATGTTTCAGTCCATCAGGTGGTTCTACCGTAGTCTGTAAATCATGAGGAATCAATTTATGCTGCTGGCGTATAAATGCATCACCAACATGTATATGGCTATTAACAAAGGGTGGTACAATATAGCCTTGGCATACTGGTGATTCTGGAGACGTTCCCTGTTCTATAATGTTTATTCCCTTATTTGTGTATCCAACATACCCTTCTTTGAAACCCCCTAGTGTGAGTATATCGCCAGCTACATACTGCATACACAAATACATATTCTACCCCTATATAAGAAACCTAGCTTTCCAGTTGGTATAGAAATATATTTGTACAGTACAACATATCTCCTGTTTCTCAAAAACTTGTTTGAGAAAAATCATCAAGAAAATAGGTACGCATATGTTGGATGATCCAGAAATTCTTAGGAAAATTGATGCCGCTGGAATGCTCCAGACTATTGATAAATTTCCACTTTATATTAAGGATATTCGAGAGCACCTCACATCCATTCATATCTTCAAACTTATCAAAGTTGATAATGTAATCATTACGGGTATGGGTGGTTCAGGTATAGCTGGAGAAATTGTGGCATCACTCTTACGAGATAAACTCGATATTCCTTTTGTGCTCAACCGTGACTATGACCTCCCAAAATGGGTAAAAAAGGACACCCTTGCCATCTTTATCAGCTATTCAGGAAACACCGAGGAAACCATCAGTGCCTTTAAAATAGCGCATCAAAAAAAATGTAGTATCATCTGCATTACCTCTGGAGGAAAACTTGAAGAACTTGCTGAAAAACGAAATATTACCACCATTAAAATACCGGGTGGATTACAACCACGAGCAGCAATTGCGTATCTACTGTTCTCCTTAATAGGTGTGTTACAAAAAACAGGTATTCTCACGCATCAAATTGAACCAGACATCATCGAAGCAATTACCACCGCACAGGAAATCATCAGTGAGAACAACTCACAAGTTGAAGAAGCAAAAAATCCGGCGAAACAATTCGCCCGTGTCCTCTTTGGAGCAATTCCACAGATCTATGGGTGGGGAGTCTATACCCCCATAGCCACACGCTGGCGGTATCAATTTAATGAAAATAGTAAACTAATCGCTCGAGATGATACCCTACCAGAATGTACTCATAATGATATTGTTGGCTGGAGCAGTAACCCCAAAGCTTCACAACACTTTTCGGTTATCCTTTTCAGAGATCGCTCATTTGAAACTATTTATCTCACCACACGCATTGAATTTATGAAAACCCTTTTTAAAGAAACCGCACGCACTGTCCATGAAATCTATCCAAAAGGAAAAAGTAGTCTTGCGAAAATGATCTCCCTATTATTATTTGGAGATTATATCAGCTGCTATCTAGCAATCCTTCGGCAAATAGATCCAACACCCATCGATGTCATAACTGAACTGAAACAACAACTCCAAAAAATCTAGAAAAATCAATAAACAAAAAACCATATACATAACCATGGTAACAACAAAGGAGTCGATGGATAGTGACACTTTACCATTTCAGACAAAATTACAGAAAATTTTTAAATAACAAAAATCACAGAGTATAACATGTGCTGGTGAGGAGACAAGCACTACACGGCTCACAATACCTACCCAAACCAATCAATCACCCACCATCACACCCTAGGAGGGAACATGCACATCATACCCAAAAAAATCATACACCAAATCACTGTATTCATTCTTCTCCTACAGATATTAAACGTGTTCTTTATCATCATACCATCAGCTGCACCACTACCCGAACTAACCATCTATCTTTTCGAAGCAAATACTCCCTCATGGGAACCTCTCGATGAACCCATATTCATTGAAGGTACAACCTATGATGTTGCTATCACCGAACAAGACAATGTCACCTTCGCCTACAACGTCACCATCACCATCGGAACCAGTGATGAAACCTACTGCACCTCACAAAGCCTCCCCTACATCACCATCACCGCACCAACCTACACCCCCCAACAAAAAGAACTTTGCATTACCGCAACCAAAGAAGGTTTTACCACCTCGATAACCCCAGTCACTATCTTAAAAGGAGCCCTCACTCTAACCACAGACCGCGTTATCGTACAAGAAGATGAAAGCTTCTCCGTCACAGTCACCGATCACCATCATACCCCAATTTCTGACTGTCTCATCTATCTCGACTGCGTCAGCACCGAAACCGCAACAGCAATGACCAACCAAAAAGGTATAGCCTACGTACCCGCCCCCTCCGTCACCTACGACTCTGAACAAAACATCATCGCCGTAAAGGAGGGCTACGCCGCTGGAACCACTTACATCCGTGTCGAAAACCTCCCGAACACCTACCTCGGAGAGATTTCAACAGAATTCTCCGACATCATACCCGTCATACTCGCGATATTATCAGTCATCGGTGCAATTCTCTATGTCATGGTACGCAACCGACAATACAACCACACCCCCCACGTAAAAATACATCACCCACTTGAACCAGCCCCGCAGAAACAATACGTTCCTCCACAAAACAGAAACCACACGATACAAACACCAAACCACCCACCAACAATACAAACACGAGATTCTAATGATATGAAATCCTATGAAAAAACGCCTATGCCATCACCACTAAAATACTCTCAACATACACCCTCTCCTACACGTAGAAGTCCACACGTTGAAGAAATCAGAATTCATGTTCAAAAACAAGAGAAAAAAGAACCAGACCACTTAACACCACAACAAAAAATCAATCATATAATCCCACGACATAAAACTACCCATTATGAATGGTTCCAGGGCACTGAGGATATTCGCTATAAAATCGACTCCCTTACTGGAAAAATCGATCAACAGAAAGCCGATAAATGGTTTGAAGGGATTGATGAAATTCGCTGCAAGGTTGATGAAAAATTAAAAAATAAACATAAAAATCAAGAAAAAAACACCTAAGAATAAAATTTTTTGTTTTGGACCAGACTTAAATACCACCAATTTTTTACCAGTCTATATGCCAAAACGACTTATCCCAGATTTTTATAGCCTTACAGTTCAACAGGTCATGGATCGTCGTGTTTGGGATCTTCCCCTCATAGAAGAAACTGATGATATACAAACCGTCCTTAATATCCTTGGAGCACGAAACCATATCTGGGTCGTTAAAAACAAGGAATCAAAAGAGTTAGTTGGTGTTATTACAGAACATGATGTATTATCTATTCTTGCACCAAAAACCCTCCCATCCTATATGTTTGGGATGCCAGATGTTAAATCAATTCAACATGGAACAGCTAACAATGCAGCTGACATTATGTGTTATCGTTTAATTTCGTGTGCACAGAACGAAAAAATCAATGACGTTCTTCAGAAAATGACAAAATATCGACTTCGTCGTCTCCCAGTCCTTGACGATAATATTATCGTTGGTGAGATCACTTTGAATCAATTGATTCGAAAATTTTATGATGCAACTCAATATCATGATATAACCTTTGATGAAGAAGGCTGATCTATACGTTTGTCGACGTTATTCTTCTCATTGCATTAGCCCTATTATTTGCTCGATTCTTTGGGTACTTATTTGACCGTATGAAACAACCTGCGGTTATCGGTGAAATTATCGCAGGTCTTGTTCTTGGTGGCCTGGGTATATGGTTTTTTTCCGGACAAACTATCAGTTTAGTTAGTTTACAAATTACAATCCCGAATCTTGATTTTACCTCTGAAGAATTTCATGTATTTGCAGAATTGGGTATTTTGTTTATGCTGTTTATCTCTGGGCTTGAAACCAGTATGGGAAAATTAAGAAAAATGGGTCGGAGCGCGAGTTTAACTGCGGTTGGAGGGGTTATTGTCCCCTTTTTTTTAGGTATTATCGTTGGATTTCTTTTTCATTTTAGTTTGCAGGAAAGCATGATTATTGGGTTGATTCTTGTTGCTACTTCGGTTGGTGTAACGGTTCGGACCTTACTTGATATGAATGTGCTTGATACTGATGTTGGGACGACAATACTCGGTGCTGCGGTTATTGATGATGTTATTGGGATTGTGTTACTCGCGTTTTTTCTCGGTGTTGACTCGCCGATTTATATTAGTATTAAAATAATCATTTTCTTTTTGTTATTTTTATATCTTGGGTTAAAAATAATGGAGAAAATCCTTGATTTAGGTGAACGAATTCAGCTGCCAAAATCGTTGCTTAGTATTGTATTAGCTATCTTTCTGTTGTATACTTTTTTTGCTGATGAG
>JAHJFH010000273.1 GCA_018824925.1 Thermoplasmatota archaeon | reverse complement strand
GACCCACATCCGGCAGAAAAAATACGCAAATCATTGACTTCTATACTAGCGGATTTTCATTTCATCCTCTTAAAAAAATGTGGACATCGACCCTGGATAGAAAAATCTACAGCAAAAACATTTCTTCAAATAATTTACCAAGAACTCAATACCACAACACAATAGATTATTATTAAAGAATATAAAGATACTCCATAATCTCTTTATCATCGACTTCTTCAAGTTTATTATCAATGGTTATGGTACCATTTATACACATATGAAACCGCCAATATTTTAACAAAATTAGGCTAGTATAGTGAACAGTTTCAGATCGAAAGGTTACATTCACTGAAATATTATCTTGATTAATTAAAAATTTTGACTCAATTGGAATGAGTTTTCCATGATCAAACATATATTTTGTATGGTAATATTCTATGTTATTACGATGTATTCCTACATATATATTTTCACCAATATTAACCACGGCAAGAAAGATATCTTCTTCGAAAATATTTTTCATATTTTTTGAAAAAATAATATTAGTGGATTCACTAGAAAATTTTCCCCATTTCCAGTTTCTATGGGTAGACTGAACCATCCATGCATGCTCATGATATCCAACTCCGGTTACTAGTATAGATTGATTATTGATGTAAATCCTACCATTGACAATAGCCTTGGGAAGAGGACATGCCCACCAGCCTCTACCGGTAAAACCTTTCCATCCCTTGGCTGTTTCAATAAAACTGAGATTAACATGAAAATCTTTCATTTCAAAATTGAGACTGACATTGATTTTTCCTTCATAGTCATGCTTTGCACCATATATTGTTATGTCTTTATATATAAAAACTGGTGGATCGATCTGATACGTAATTTGCTTCATTGGAATGAATTGTATGTTTCTTCCGAGAAATGTTCCATTTTGGTACATATTGATACGGATAAAATAAAATCCAATTTTATTTTTAAATCCTAGATGAAATAATCCAATAACTGTACTATAATTATGTGATAGTATTGCATCGAAATACCACCATTGAACCGCAATAGTATTTGTACGATTATATGCTAGATCTATTAAGTCGATATCCTGAGGATTGAACGGATTTGAAGTATTGTTTGATGAAGCACTTATCGTGAAAGGTAGCAGTAGGAGCATAAAAACACAAACAATAGTGACGTGACGCATAATTATCTCCAATTATTTAGACAATATTTAGTTCATAATAATTATTTTGGATATTAATATATTTATTCATTGAAAGAAAATAATGATCACTGTCCAGTAACACACCATTTATTGGGCAAAACCAAACAGCACCAAAATTTATAATAACATTGCGCATGATATTTCATTTCTCCTAGATAACAATTAAAAACAAGGCATTAGTAAAGTTTAAATATAACTTATTTTATTTGCCTTAAAAGCATATCGAAAAGTATATTAAATTAGCGGGGGAAAATTAATGCTTCCTGTACAATCAAAAAAGAAACGTGACAAACGTCAAAATATAGAAGAAATCGTGCAATGTCCAGAATGCGGAAGCACCCATCTGAGTAAAGATTATTCTCGTGCAGAACTAGTTTGTGAAGACTGTGGCCTTGTAATTGATCAAGACTTCATCGACCATGGACCAGAATGGCGGGCATTTGATAGTGATCAACGAGAAAAACGTGCTCGAGTTGGTGCGCCTATGACTTACACCATCCATGATAAAGGTCTTAGCACCATGATTGGATGGAAAAACAGAGATTCCTACGGAAAATCGATCCCAACTAGAAATCGTGCACAACTATACCGTCTTAGAAAATGGCAACGCCGAATACGTATCAGTGATGCGACAGAAAGAAATCTTGCCTTTGCCTTGTCAGAACTAGACCGTATGGCATCTGGAATGGGGCTCCCACGAACGGTACGTGAAACCGCAGCAATGATTTATCGAAAAGCGGTCCTTAAAAATCTTATTCGCGGACGCAGTATCGAAGGAGTATCTGCTTCAGCACTCTACGCAGCATGCCGACAATGTAATGTACCACGAACCCTTGATGAAATCGCAGCATCCTCACGAGTCTCGCGAAAAGAAATCGGACGAACCTACCGATTCATAGCTCGAGAACTCGGTCTCAAACTCATGCCAACATCACCACAAGACTATATCTCACGTTTTTGCAGTGAACTAAAACTGAGCGGAGATGTCCAAGCAAAAGCCATTGAAATCCTTAAAGACGCGGCAGATAAAGAACTCACAAGCGGCCGAGGACCAACCGGTGTAGCAGCCGCATCAATCTACATCGCCTCCATCCTCTGTGGTGAACGACGAACCCAACGTGAAGTTGCAGATGTCGCTGGTGTAACCGAAGTCACAATTCGAAATCGCTACAAAGAACTAGCAGAACGGTTAGATATTGATATAATACTCTAACCCCTTTTCCCTTCTTTTTTTTATGACCCGCTGGTATCAAGAAAAAAAACATGAACATTACTATAAAGAGGCAAAACGTGTTGGATACCGAGCTCGGTCAGCCTTTAAATTAAAACAGATTCAGAACCGTTTTCAAATTTTCAAATCAAATGACCTTGTAATTGATCTCGGAGGCTTCCCAGGCGGTTGGAGCCAAGTAGCAAGTGAATACATAAAACCCAATGGCCAGGTATACGCAATAGATCTAGAACCCATCAAACCCCTGGAACGAGTTATAACACTTCAGGGAGATATTACAGATCCTCAAATATTTACCATACTACATCAGTGGCTAGCTGGACGAAAAGCT
>JAHJFH010000272.1 GCA_018824925.1 Thermoplasmatota archaeon | reverse complement strand
TGAGGATAAGTGTGATGATATCAGGTAAAATGAAATATAGCAGGATACCACAAGCAAGTGAAATGAAGATACTGAGAAGCGTTGTGAGATGGGCTTTCGAGAGATATTCGGTTGATACAATAGGGATGTTGGCCTTTTCTAATTCAAGATTAAGGCGGCTCAGTCTTTCAGGTTCCTGGTTTTTTCTGAGATAGTCCCCGAAGAGTTTATGACTATATCTTGAATAATTAGTGGATCTCATATCCCATCCCGTTGCATGAGAGCTAATATTTTCGCAGGGTTTTTATGAAAATCAGCGATAATTCGTGTAACCTCTTGATAAGAACGGATATTGTGATTTAACATCCAGCGTAACACATTTTTTCGTTGTTCAATTTCCTCATCTAGTTGGGTGTCAGACCACCCATTTTGATTTTTGATACGGGAGAGTATTCTACTTCCTTCATCGTGTTTAAATTCGTCATTCCCTTCAAATATCCATGAAAAGGGGGTGAAGGTAATCAACCGATTCGTGCCTGAGTCAAGGCGGAGAATTTCCATAACGGTCGTGATTCGTCGAACAGGTTTTTTATCAACCGTAACGGAATTGAGAAATACTACCATGTCAAGAGCAGTTAATAGGGACCGAGGGAGGTTGATCGGAGGACTTTCTAACCGTTGTATAAGGGTGCGAATATCTCCCGCGTGTACCGTGGAATAGCTTAGATGACCGGTGGTCATGGCTTGAAAGAGGGTGTACGCTTCACGACCTCTGACTTCGCCAATGATAATGACTTTAGGGCGTTGCCGGAGGGCTGCGCGAGTTAGATCAAACATGTCAATATCTTTGCCCGTTCTTCGTTCTTCTGATTGTGAAAATCCGGTTCTGGTAGTACCTGCGATCCAGTTTTCATGCGGAAGATTAACCTCACGGGTATCTTCGATACTCACAATTTTATGACTTGCGGGAATAAAGAGTGCTAAAGCATTAAGCGTAGTGGTTTTACCACTAGCAGTACCACCGCAGAAAAGGATACTACTGTTGTTTTCTATGGCAAGCCAAAAATAGGCAGCCATTTCTAGATCCATGGTGTTGGTGAGAAGAAGGTCAATGGGTGTGAAAGGTTCATCTCTGAAACGACGGATTGTGAAATTGGAGTCTTTGGTAACAGTTTTTGAGAGGGTGACGGATAAACGAGATCCATCTTCGAGTTTTCCATCGACAATAGGATCATAGACACTGATTTGTTTTCCACAGATTTGGGCGAGTTTTACGACATAGTTATCAAGTTCCTCAGAAGAGGTGAATATGATGTTGGTGCGGATTGTATCAAGTTCTCGATGATAAATAAAAATAGGTATGTTGATACCATCACAGGAGATATCCTCGATGACATCATCATGCATGAGGATATCGATTTTTCCATAGCCGATGAATTCTCTGTAGATATGATAAAAAATTCTATCTTTCTGGTCTTGAGTAATTATAACATGGTTCTCCTTTATGATTTTACTGAGGGCATCCTCAAGATATATGGATCGTTTTTGAATGCTGACTCCTTCGACATCGACCGTGACGATGATTGAAAAAAGATAAACGAGACGTTGCAGAATCTCTTGTTCCTCTGAGGAAAGTTGTGGTTCGGTAACCTCGTAGATGTATTCATCTCGTTCTTTATTGTATTTGATTTCTCGTGATCCAAGTCCCTTCCATCCAAAATCGGTTCGAACAAACGTATTTTGAAATTGAGGTTTTTCAGATGTTGTTTGTTCTGATGGGAGTGTTTTTTCAGGGGAATCAAATATTAGTTCTTGCAGAGTATTATGTTCTGAGATTGAAGATTCTTTTTTAGGTGCAGCAACGGGTGTTTCATGTATTTGTTTAAAGTGTTTTGGTTGTTCTTCAACGGCTAGTGGCATAAGGGTTTCAACAAGCTGTGCATCCATATCAGTGGGTTCTTGGGTATTTTTTCCACTGGAGGGTTTTGTTGAGGTTTGAGTAAGATCATCCTGTTTATTGAGGAGGTTATCTACTTTTTTAGCTATCATTTCATAATCATTTAATGTAGAATGTGTACTCCCCACCTTTTGTCTGGTCATATTTTTCAATCCTAAAACTACGACCTTTTACCTTTTCAACCAATATCTCCTCAAAGGTAACCTTCGCAATAATTCGGGTATGTATAGTAAAAAGTAGCTTTAAGTTTTTTGTATTATCATACATAATTATGATTTACCATAAACCTTATAATTCACTAATAAATATTATAATTGGTATTCTCAGTGATGAGAGGTTATATTCCGGGTGGGATATCCAAAGATGTTAACCTGTTCTTATAAAAAAACGGTCAAGGGTACTTATGGGAGATGATAGGTGATATGAAAACGATTTTAGTGGTTGATGATAATGAGGATATGCGAAACATTATCAAACGGATATTAGACAAGGAAGGGTATGAAACACTCCTTGCATTTGATGGAGATGATTGTCTAGCGAAACTTCAAACCCTTGATAAAAAACCGGATTTAATTTTATTAGATATCATGATGCCCGGCAGACCAGTTGCTGAGGTTCTTGAAAATATTGGTGAGGTGAAGGTAGCATATTTCAGCGCAGTAACGATTTCTGAGCGGGATAAACAATGTATGCTAGAAAAGAAAAACGTGGTTGATTATATTCCCAAACCATTTGAACGTGAGGAATTAGTGTTAAAAATTAAACAATTGGTGGGTGACTAACATACCCCTGTTGCATGATACCTTTCAAACGCAATCAACATTGTTGATGATTCCATCGATAAAATATAATGAAATTATTGCGACAATCCCAAAGAAGCTACAGGAGAAAAATATTTGTTATATTACATTAAATAAAACCTATAACGCGTTAGTGGAACTTTTTGAAAAAGAAGAAATTGAATTAAATCGCATTGTATTTATTGATGCAATTACAAAATCAATTGGGAAGGTTGAGCATAAAGAAAATTGTTATTATGTAAGCTCACCGCAGGCATTAACAGAATTATCGGTTGTGATTAATGAGTTTCTTGCATATCATTTTGATTATGTGATTATGGATTCGTTGACAACATTGTTGATCTATCAAAAATCTGAGGAACCCGTATTGAAATTTCTTTCCAATATTGTTAATAAAATTAAAACCAGCGGGGCAAAAGGAATTTTCTATGCGGTAAATATTGATGAGCATAAGTTGCTTATCCAACAAGCTTCGATGATTTTAGATGAAGTCATGAATTTTGATGCTATTGAACATATAAAAACACGGTAAAGAAGCTTCAATTGTCGCCAGTGTTATATTATTGTGTTAATAAATGAATTAATTTTAATGAATATCAGCAGCTTTGTAGATTGGTTATGAAGAGGGTTTAAAAACCATAATACGTTGTCGCTTTGATGCAATAGTTTTATGATTGGAGAGATATCGTATGACAGAGTTTTGTGAAAACTGTGGTGATGAACTGGATTCTGATGAAGAATACGATGGTACCTGTAAAAAATGTAAGAAATCCCGAAATCATGAGGATGAATATGTTGAAGATAAGGATTATATTGATCCAGGGATAACCTAAAAAAACACCACGGTTAAAGTACCCTCTAAAACCGAAATAAAGGGCGCATAGATTAAACATAACCCCCGATTTCAAGACTTGG
>JAHJFH010000271.1 GCA_018824925.1 Thermoplasmatota archaeon | reverse complement strand
CCGAAGAACCCTGACACACTTGCGTATATAGATGGAGATATCAGTTAATGAAAATACTGTTTTATTTCAGGAATGATGTAGTAATATAAGAAAAATTTTTTTTAGAGGGATGGTTATGAAAATTGAGTTGGATTCGGTAGTGTGTATTAAGGAAACCGCGATTTAGATTCGGGGGTCACGACGACGTATTTCTGCTCCTGTTGAAGTGGTGAAGTTTTTGCAGTTAACAAATGGTGATAAAATACGATGGGTTGTGTTTTATGATGGTAGTATTTCGTTGAATTTCAGTAAAAAAGGTGTCTAGAATATTAAAGAGTTTGAAAATTATTTATTAAGATGCGATGTTGATAAAATAATTGTTGATGTGATATGATTCTTCGATAGGATACCACATGTGGTAACAAATAACATTATTTTTTTCGCGGACGATGAGTATATGGGTTCGCCATGTATGCTGGTTCATAATTTGTCCCCCTTTTTATGTCTACCTTTGTTTATTATTGGTTATCCATAGAACTATCTATTTATTAAAAATGAGGTGGTTTAATAAGGGATTTGTTTCAAATTTATGGTGAAAATGGGGAATGGATAGTAAAAAGAGTGGTTTTCTGGTTTTCAATTAGTTTTTTGTATTTTTTGATTTTTAAAGTTCTCGATTTTTAAGTCTATTTTTCGGATGCGTTGAAAGGATCGCATGATGAGGTATACACCAAATGAGCTAAGGGCAACACAGATAATTATTAGGGGGAGTATGAGGTAGAGGGATTCAAGGGCGTTGTAATATTGTGAGGTGGCTATTAGGATTGTAAAGACGGATAGGGGGAGGGTGAATATGGCGATAGCTGTGCGAAAAACTGCTAGGGAGGTTCGCTTTTCTGCTAGGAGGAGTTGTATTTCGTTATTGATTATTGCATAGTTATGGGGCATGTATTTTTGTGGTGTATTTGAAAAATGTTTTTAAAGTTTCGCATATTGAGTGGTTTGTTGGATATTTTTTTTATTATATTTTTATGTTAGAATAGACTAAATTCTATTGCTAAAACACTTAGGCAGATAAGTAGAGTAATTGGGGTAATGATAAGACCATAGCGTACAAAATCCTTAAATGAAAGTGGATACGCTTTATTTTTGAGTATACCAATCCACATGATGCCGGCGAGGGCCCCGAGGGGGGTAAGATTTGCTCCGAGATTTGATCCAATGGTTGTGGCAAAGATGGCGGGTAGAAGGGATGTGTGTGTCTGCGCAGTTATGATGGGTACGTAGGCGATGGTCATCGGGATGTTATTGAGGATATTAGCGGTGGCTGCTGAGGTTATCCCATAGAGATATACAGCAAGGGGTTTTGATGATCCAATGAGGGTGCTAAAATATGTGCCGATGGAGTGGGTGATGCCATAGAAACGAAGTGCTTCAACAGTGATAAACATGGCGAGTATGAAGGGGATAATCCCGAGTGGTATGCGTTTGAAGGTTTTGAGTGTTATTGGTACATGGGTTGTTGCATGATGTCGATAGCGGTGGTATATATCTCGAACAAGTAGTATGAGAAGAAGGGTGAGGGCAAAGGTTAATGCTATTATCCATAGCGGGAGGTTAATAAGTGGTGCAAGGGCGAGGGTGAGGATACAGCTGCTGATAAGAAAGATTCCTATGATCGCTCCTTTTTTATCGGTAAGGGCTGTGATGGGATCAATTGTTTCGATGTGGTTGATAGGTTTTCGGAGCTGTTTTCGAAATATGAGGTAAAGAAGGAGCAGGTTAAGTAGTCCCGCTGTGATTGTAGGGAGGATCATCCAGCGGAGGAACTGGATAAAATCAATGTTGAAGGCGACGGCGAGAACGATATTGGTGGGATTGCCTATATAGAGCATCATACTCCAGGTATTTGCGGCAAAGAATTCTGTGATAAGATAAGGGAGGGGGTCAAGACCGGTGTGTTTTGCGAAATAATAAATGAAGGGGGTGAAGGTGAGGATGATGATGTCATTAGAGGTGAATATCGTGAGGAGTGAAATAATGAGATAAAGGGAAATAAATAATTTGATGCCACTCAATCCAGCATATTTGATGCTGAGGCGTGCGCAGTATTCGAAAAAACCAGTGATATCGAGGTAGATACTCATGAAGACCATGGAGAAGAAGAGGGTGAGTATGCCAAGGGGGTTTAGGGTAGGTGTACCTTGAAGGCTTTGGAGGATTTGTGAGTAGGTGAGTAGTCCAAATATGAGTAGGATGAAGGGGCTGATGAGGGCTCCGAGGAGGTAGGTTTCGATTTTGATGTTTCTGACGCCAAGGCGTATAGATAGAAAGGGTCTTCTGATAAGAAGATAAATCATGATAATGGCGCTGAAAAGAAAGATGAGTTCTACGGTGAGTTTTGGGTCCATAGTTGTTTTTTTGGTATTGTTGTGCTGCTAAATAGCTTTATTTAGAGATGAGAATAAACAGATAATCATATGGTTTTTTAAGGACGAGGTGGATTTGTTTGTTGTATGGTTCATATAAAAGGGATGTTACGGGATAAGGAAGATTTGCGGTTTGTTGTATATGGTGGAATTAGTGGTGTTATGGGGTTATTATTGATTGTTATTATGTTTTTTACTGTAATGGATCGAGTGACAGAATTATTTATGGTAATATTGCTTGGTATAGTTGATATTGTACTAGGTGTGGCGACCGTGTATTTAGGGGTACGGGCTCATCATTTTAGAGCTGGAAGAATTGTTATTGCTGTGGGTATTGTTATTTTTGTTTTGGTTGGTGTGGTTTTTATTATTATCCCGTCTACGTAATCTTGAGTTTTTTTTGTTTGCTTGATTGTGTCACTTTTTTGTTGTGTCGATAGAAATTAATATAAATATTAATTAACAATTGTTAATATGTGGATGAATTATGAAAAATAAAATCATTTGGAAAAGCATAGTGCTAAACATAGTACTAATAGTTGTGTCTTCAACTGCTATATCAGCGGCCTTAAACACACCTTCAGAAAATGATCAAACGGAAGTAATAAATGAATTCGATACTGATAATACTCAACCAACGAACGGATACATCAATCTAACAGTTTGTGAGGTATGGGATCTTATACAAGATCCCTCTAATGGTATTCAATATCTTATTGATGTTAGAACACCAATGGAATATATTACTGAACGATTATTTACTCCATCCGTACGCGAAAAACCTCGGTTGTTTCCACTGCAATTCATGCAATTAGAAGGAATTTTTTTACGATTTTTTATGATGGTATATACTGGAAAGGAGATTATTTTATATTGTCGAAGTGCCAACCGAAGTTTTATTGCTACCAAATTATTGATTGATCATGGGTTTTCTGGTGTTATATACAATATGGTGGGTGGCATTAATGAATGGAAGTTAGCCAGTCTTCCAACAGTTAAAGGACGGGTTATACCTCTCTAAGAAGTGATTTCAATATGATATCATATGGTTTTACGCAAGTAGTTGATGTTCCTTATAACGTAGCTGTTGCACGTGTTACTGAGGCATTGAAGAAGGAAGGATTTGGGATATTATCTTCTATTGATCTTCATGAGAAATTCAAAGAAAAATTTGGAGTGGATTTTAAAAAATATGTAATTCTTGGTGTTTGTCATCCTGCAAGTGCATATCAGGCGATTCTTGCTGAAGAAAATCTTGGTTTACTTCTTCCGTGTAATGTTATTGTGTATGAAAAAGAAAATAAGACGGTACTTTCAGTTGTTAAACCGACCGTGATCATGAATATGATCAAAAATAGCGAAGTATTTTGTATTGCTCAACAAATTGAATTAAAATTAGAACGTGTGATTTCATTATGTGTTGATAGGAGTGAATAGACATGATCGGAGGGTTATTTGCTAGTATATCTGTGAATGTTCCAATTGTGTTATCGTATTGTGGTGGGTATTTTGGTTTTATTGATTGGGATCACATGATGGTTTGGTGGCCATTTTCATTTTTTGGTTTTTGGATAATTTTTGTTTGGGTTATTCAGATAATTGTCGCGGTTTTGATTTATTTTGATGCTGTAAAACAGGGGAAAAATGGATTACTTTGGCTATTTCTGGTGATTATTCCATGGCTCGGTGTTTTGTTTTTATTGATGTATCTAGTTGTTCGTGGTGAAGAAAAAGATGTTAAGGAATCTTGTGAGTATGCATTGAATGTTGCTAACGAGCGGTATGCTAAGGGTGAAATAACTCGTGAAGAGTTTTTACAGGTTAAGGAAGATATTAAAAAGATAGAATAAATGATCATCCGTAGTTATGTGTATTTCTATTTCAATCTTTTCATAATTTTTTAGGATATCATTAGTTTTAAATAATTTTATTTTTTTAGAATAATTCTTTAATTTTCTTTAGGTTAGGGTTTTGTATACTATTTTTTTCAACGGGGAAGATTACTTCGAGAATATCGATTTTTGCGACGTAGTCTTTGAAGAGTTGGTTGAAGACTTCTGTGAATTTTTTGACGTGTCGTATATCTGGTGCTGTCATGCTGATCAGCCAGTCATATTGGCCATGCATGAAATAGCTATCCTCGAGAATGATGTCTTCGTCTTGCATTTTTTTCTTTAGTTCTCGATTGGTTATGGTTTTGAGTGCATCTTCGGTGACGCCTTTGGTCGTTCGTTTTATGAGGAGGTAGTAGCGGTAGTGATTGAATGCCTCATCTTCGACAACCGCGTGGTAGCCCCAGATGGTTTTGTTTTCTTCAAGTCGTTTCATGATACGCCAAACTTTTTGGCGGGAGAATTTGCATTCTGTAGCGAGAGTGTCAATAGATTGTCGGGCATCCTTTTGCAGAGCGCGCATGACTTGTTTTTCATCTTCTTCTATTTTGATTCTGCTACTTTTTGGCATGACGTTTACCTAATGGTTCTGGATAAAACATTGATATTTATATTTATGGTTGGTTTTCTAGGGGTAAAGTGGTGATAAGATAATGTATGGTTTTTCTTTAGTAGCGGTTTTCTATAAAATATTTTTTTAACTGTGAACTTTTTTATTTTTTGGTGTGTCAGTTTTTTTTTCGGTCGCGTGTATGTTGTTTGGTAGATGGGTTTTAAGTAGGAGCTAGTATTGAATATCGTGCTTATGTGGTGTATATGATGAATAATTTATCGGTTGTGGGTATTCAACGTTGTTCCTATGATGCTTTGAAAGTAGTAGATTGTGTACAACCATTGGGTGGGTTTTCTCGGTTTTGTTCGAGGGGGGATCAGGTGGTAGTGAAGCTGAATTTGTTGAATGCTAGTGATCCTTCTGAGGGGGTGGTGACGCATCCAGCTATGGTTAAGACTGTATGTGAGGCTGTGTTGAAGCAGAATGCAATTCCGGTGATTGGTGATTCACCGAGTGGGTCTTTTACAAAGCGGCGGTTAGAGAAGGTGTATCGTAAGGCGGGACTTTTGTCTCTTGCTCATGGGTTGGGAGTGGAGGTGAATTATGATACTCGGGTGGTGAAGGTTGAGATTCCTGATGGTCGGCGCTTACAAAAAACTTCGCTGTGTCGTTTTATTGTTGATGCTGATCGGGTTATTGCTATTCCGAAATTGAAGACGCATTCATTGATGATGTTGACAGGGGCTTCAAAGATTATGTTTGGTGCGATACCGGGTTTGGTGAAGGCTTCGTATCATTCGCGATTTATTCGACGTAATGCGTTTGCTGATATGTTACTGGATGTGTTATCGGTAGCTCCCGCTGATTTATTTCTTTTAGATGGGGTAACGGGAATGCAGGGTGATGGACCCTCTGGTTGAACGTTGGTTGATACGGGTGTGATAATGACGGCAACGGATGCGATTGCGATGGATCTTGCGGTGTGTGCAATGTTAGATATTGAGCCCGTTGGCATACCGGTGTTGAAACAAGCAAAAATCCGGGGGTTATGGCCTGCTGATATTCAGTATCCGTTGTTGACCCCGAGTCAGGTTAGGTATACGGGGTTTGCAATGCCGTCAACCGCTGGGTATTTATTAACGGGTAAGAAGAAACCGGTTCGGGTACCCGTGCCACAATTAAATTGTGTGGCGTGTGGTGATTGCGAGAAGGTTTGTCCAGTGGCGGCGGTTTCGATTCCAGGTGCTATCGCTGTGGTTGATTATGGTAAGTGTATACGGTGTTATTGTTGCCATGAGGTGTGTCCGTATAAGGCAATTTCTTTAGAAAAACGGTGATATTTACTTAGTGAAGATTTATTTTTGAAAGATATTTTCAACATCAGGTCTATTATGGTATTTTGTTATATCGTCACGAAAATTTTATTACTTGGAAGTAACATAGTATATTATATGAAAAATGGGAGGCATATGCGCGCTAATGTAGTCGATGGTGATCCTGCGTGGGTTTCCGAGATTGTGTCGTTTGTCTCCGATAAAGATAATGAGCATATTTTTCTGAAGAATAAGGAATTGCTTCGTGATTTATATCTTGAGTATATGCGTGATGGTATGAATCCTAAGGATGCTTTATTGAAAGCAAAAAATGTTATATTAAGTTTTGATAATAAGTAACTGAAAAGATATTGATAGCGATCATTTCTAGTGAAAGATGTTTAATATGGTTCGTATGATATTTTTTTTTATTCGGTTAATTTGGTTTCGAGGTTTTGAATTTTTTTTCTAATTTTTTCACGTTGTTCGGTGTATTTTTTGTTATGTTTTTCGAAGTCTTCCTTAGAAATTTTTTTAGCATGATATTGTTGTTCAAATCTCTCAAGATCTCGATGGTGCATTGCTCGAATCGCATTTAATTCTTTTAGTTTATCTTCGATTTTTTCTTTTTTCATTGTTCATTTTAGTAATCAGAAAGGGTAATTAAAGGTATGTTGAACATCTTGGTGGTTATAACAATTAAAATTGTTTTGATTTGTACTATATTTTATTAATTTATTGTTGTTTCAAATTCTATATATGTATGGTTCTTAAACGTGATTTATCCTATTTTGATCTTACAAGTATTGTTGTTGGTTGTATTGTTGGTGCTGATATTTATATTGCTTCAGCACTTACTGCAGGATTACTGGGTCCAGCGGCTATACTAGTCTGAGTTGTCGCAATTGATTTCGTTTTCGGTTTTTAATTTAGCTTTTGCGTTTCTTTTGACTTGTTTAGCGTTGATTGTGTCGCTTTCGGTTGTTAATATCTTAGGTGGGGTGCTGATTATCGTGGTGGGTATTCCGTTGTATGTGTTTTTTTCTCCGAAGACGGATATTCATCATTTGAAGAGTTTGTTTTTGTCTGAGGAGGCTATTTTTGTTCGGAGGATAGGGCAAAGGGAGCGGTTTTTAGCGAATTTTATTCAACTGATGCATCGTGGATATAAACGGTTTAGAAAACGTGGTGATTAGCATGTTTTTTGTGCATAGAAAATTACTTCAATAGTTACTAAGTTTCCTTTCTGTACGTATCTTTGTGGTTGAGGTGGTTTGTTGTGGCACGATTTATAAAAAGGAGTTCGAAGACTATTGGTCTTCCACCGGGTTCTCTTGTTCATGTTGGTGAGTCGAGAACCGCTCAGGTAAAAATTACGGTGATCGATTATGATGAACAGAATTTTATTGAAAAAGAAGTTTCTGCTGAGGAGTGTTTTCCATTTAAAGACAAGCCATCGGTTACATGGATTAATGTTGATGGTGTTCATCAGATAGATATTATTGAGAAAATTGGGTTGCATTTTGGGTTGCATCCACTTGTTCTTGAAGATATTATGAATACCGGTCAGCGTCCGAAAATGGAGGATTTTGAGGACTATATTTTTATTGTACTCAAAATGTTATATCATAGTGAAAAAGATGATGAGATTAAAGCAGAGCAAATTAGTCTAGTTCTTGGCAAGAATTTTGTTCTTTCTTTTCAGGAAACCGAGGGTGATGTTTTTGACTTTGTCCGAGATCGTTTAAGAAATGGCAAAGGTCGTATACGGAAGGTTAGTGCTGATTACCTTACCTATTCACTCTTAGATGCTATTATTGATAATTATTTTATTATTCTTGAGAAAATCGGTGAAGCGGTTGAGGAAATGGAGGATAAATTAATTGCGAATCCTATACCTGAGACCTTACAAGCGATTCATTATATGAAACGGGAGCTGATTTTTTTACGGAAATCTGTATGGCCACTTCGAGAGGTCATTAGTGGTTTACAACGAGGGGAATCAAAATTAATACATAAATCAACACAACTCTATATACGGGATATGTATGATCATACTATTCAAGTGATTGATACTATTGAAACGTTTCGGGATATGATATCGGGTATGCTTGATATCTATATGAGTAGTGTGAGTAATAAAATGAATGAGGTGATGAAGGTTCTGACGATTTTTGCCGCAATTTTTATTCCGTTGACGTTTGTTGCCGGTGTATATGGTATGAACTTCAGTCCAGATGCAAGCCCGTTAAATATGCCTGAGCTTAACTTTTTTTTGGGGTACCCCCTGGTATTAATTTTGATGGCATCAATTGGTGGGATTATGTTACTATATTTTAAAAGGAAAAAATGGTTATAGCAAAAAAACATGTGATTAATATGTATAAGAAGCCAAAAAAAGAATTTCCGGTTAAATATGTGCGTAAAGGATTATTTACTGAAGAAGATTTATCTGAAAAAGAAACTGAAAAGAAGGGTAAACGGGGAGTAAAAAAATCAAAATTTTCGGTG